>JACQBS010000080.1 GCA_016194325.1 Nitrospinota bacterium
TTTAGTAAAATCACTGAACATGAGATTGCTCATATCGAATCTCTTATTAATAACCGTCCCAGAAAGTGTCTGGGCTTTAAAACACCACTTGAAGTGGCTTCTTCTTTTGTTGCACTTCAAGGTTGAATGTGGGATGTCTTTTACTGCACATATTTTCCAGATTTTATCATCCATTTTAATCTCAACAGATTGAATCTGATTTGCTCCCCTGGCAATCTTCAGTGCTATTCTGTATCTGTTACTTACCCTTTTTTCATCTATAACAGACAGATTATCCAGTACTCTATTAACTACTCTGTTACGGCCTATCTCCTTACCAATATAAAGAAATTTATCAGCCATAGCTATTATCTCCTCTACTGTCTTTCCATCTTCAGGATAACTGGCTACACCTGCTGTTATAGTTATTTTCTCTAAACTATTACCAATCTCTAAAACAAGCTCTTTCTCCACCCTAGTCTTAAGTTTTTCAGCATTCAGTGTGGCACCATCTTTATCGGTTCCTGGCAAAAGCATTGCAAATTCTTCACCCCCATATCGGCTAACAACATCACCCTGCCTCACATTAGACTTTAATAGAGATGCCACTTTTTTGAGCGCCTCATCTCCCAACAGATGCCCATAGGTATCGTTAAAATATTTAAAATGGTCAATATCTATCATAATTATTGAAAAAACACCTCCGTATCGTTCTGCCTTACTGTGCTCCCGATGACTGCTCTCAATAAAATATTTTCTTGTATGCAGCCTTGTCAAATAGTCAAACATGGATTCCTTCTGTACCTTCTCATGAATTTTTGCCCTCTCTATTGCATTGGCTACATTATTTGCTATAGCATTAAAAAGTATTTTATCGTTTTCATGGAAGGCATTAACCTCTCTCTTATGGATATTTAAGACCCCTATTATCCTGCCGTCACTCAATCTTAAAGGTATAGACATAAAAGAGCCAATATCGGGCAGCTTCCCTTTATAATACAGAAATCTTTCATCCTTACTTACATCCTGTATCAGGATAGATTCACCTGTTTGGGCTACAATCCCTGAAACACCTTCCCCTATTTTAAATGTCACATCCTTTGCTGCTTCATAGGTAACATCATTTGCCTTCCATATCTTAAGTTCATTGCACTCCTCATCTATCAGCATAAAACAAAATTCATCAATTTTAAGAGAGTCTTTGAGAAGATTTATGGTTTTATCAAAAAGACTATTTAATTGAAGTGAGAGATTCAGATTTTTACTTAGGGTATAAAGCAGATAGAGTTCAAAAAAACGCTCCTTTAATGACTCACTCTCTTTCTGGGCAGAGATGAATAAATCATCATCCAAGCCAAAACTTTGTGTATTATTCATTGATTGACTTCCTTTTGTAAGTTGATTTAGCATTTTGTATCACAACTGGACAAAAAAGTAAAGAACAAAAACCTAATACTAACCACAGAGACGCAGAGGCACAGAGAAAGATAAAAAATAAAGACACTGAAAGACACAGATAAATTATGATTATCACAGAAATAAAGAACCATAAAAATCATAAATAATCAGTGTCCATCTGTGTCAAAAAAGATTAGTTTTTTTCTCTGTGTCTCCGTGCCTCTGTGTCAAATTTTTATAATTTCCTATACATTGAAAAATTTACCCCATACCAAACCCTTCTTTAAGCCTGTTTATATCTACATTTTTCCTAAATAGCTCCATATATCTTCCGATTTTCTTCTCATCCTCAAAATCAAGTGTGATGACAGCCTTATCCAACCTCTCAATTGTAGAATATGTATCAAGGTTGACAACTATTATAGGAACCCCCTTTTCTTCTGCCTTGCCTATAACAACACTGTTTGGATACCTGCCACCTGTAAGGATAATCCCCTTTGTGGATGTCTCCATTGCTGCAATCTGGAGGTCTGACCTGTCAGCACCTGTAATTACTATCTTATTATTAATCCTCCTGAAATAATTTATGGCAAGCTCTAAATCCATTGCTCCTATTACATAATTTGTTGCAAGTTCTTCAAGCCTGTCCTTACAGCATATAACCTCGCCTGCCACAACCTCAGATGCCTTTCTTATGCTTATAGCACCGAGGAATTTATCCTCAGGTATAGAACCATACACAGGAATCCCATCCCCTTCAATAAAAGGTATTACAACATTATTAACATAATCTATTTTTTCAGGCATAACCTGTGTAATAATCACACCCTGTAGTCTATCTCCGAGCAGCTCTTTTATAAATCTTACATTGTCAACAAATGTCACATCACTGATAAATCTGTCAACAAGCAATACCTTCATATTTAAAGCCTTTGTAAGGGTTACACCATTTGCACCGACTATACTCCCATCAAAAAAGCTGTTGCCCCCTTTTATGATGACTATGTCCTTGTCCATTGATAATTTTCTGTAAGAATCTTCAATCTCCTTTAAAATGCCCCCAACTTTTCTCCTGAAGACAGCAAATATCGTATCATGGTTAAGCACAACAGGACATATAAGATGATAAGGGTCTTTGAGTTTGAGGACATTCTTCATTAGATGGGCATCATGGTCTGTAAGAACACCATCAACAACTTCAGGCTGAACACCTAAGGGTTTAAAATAGCCTACCTTTAATCCATCCTTTTCAAATATAAGTCCAAGCGCCCATGCAAGCAGACTCTTTCCTGATTTAACACCAACTGAATTAATAAATATTGATTTCATATTACCTCCCATAAAAAAAGTGTCAAAGTATCAAAGTATCAGAGTATCAAAGTCTTTGACTCTTTGACACTTTGACTCTCTGACACTTCAATTCTGAATCTGCTGTCTATTGCAACAACACCCATCCCCTGAGGCATTACAAGGAGTGGATTTATTTCCCCCTCAAGAAGCTCAGGGAAATCAGAGGCAAGATGTGAGAATTTTATTATGGCATCCTGCAGAGACTCCATGTCACCTGCCTTCTCCCCCCTCACCCCTTTAAGGAGGGGAAAAGATTTTATCTCTGAAACCATATCATTCGCCTCATCTTTATCTACAGGACAGAGCCTGAAAGATACATCCTTTAAGACCTCCACATATATGCCGCCAAGCCCAAACATCAGCATTGGCCCAAAAGAGGGGTCTCTTGTAAAACCCACTATTACCTCTTTTCCGTCTGTAATCATCTCTTGTATTGAAACCCCTACTATAAATGCATTAGGCATATATCTCTTCACGTTTGACATCATCCTCTCAAATGCATTTTTTACATCTTCTTTATCTTTAAGCCTGACTGCAACCCCTCCAACATCTGATTTATGGAGAATATCAGGCGAGACAATTTTCATTGCAACCGGATAACCTATCTCATCAGCATAGGTTATAGCCTCTTCCGAATTTCTTGCAAGGGCATTTTTGGGTAGTGTAAAACCATAAGACAGAAGCATATCCTTTGACTCCTCATGCCCAAGTGTATAAACCTGTTTTTTTAGATAGTTATACAATATCTCTTTAGCCTTTACTTTATTAAAGCTATATGTTCTTTCTATGCTGATAGTCCTATTCAATTCCTTCCTATAAGATGCCATTGTCTTGAAACACCTAATCGCTTTTTCTGGAAAAAATAAGTTTGGAATTCTATTTTTATCAAGCAGTGCAACCCCTTCCTTTACCGCCTCTTTCCCCATAAAGGATGTGAATATTGCTTTATTGAATTTTTTGGATATATCAACTATTATATCAGCAGTCCCCACTGCATCTGTCATCTCCTGAGGTGTAAGTATTGTAAGTATCCCATCAACTCCTTCATCCTCAGCCACTGCGGTCATCGCTGAATAATACCTCTTTGAATCTGCATCTCCTACAACATCAACTGGATTATATATTGAGCATATCGGGGGAAGAGATTCTCTCAATTTTTTTATGGTATTGTCGCCGAATGATGCTATTTTAACTCCTGATTTTTCACAGGCATCGGCTGAAAGAATACCAGGCCCGCCTGCATTTGTAATAATCGCCAGCCTATCCCCTTTTGGCACAGGCTGGCATGAAAATGCCTTTGAAAAGGTCAGCAGGTCTTCAATCGTATCAGCCTTGATGATGGAAGATTTGATAAAGGCAGCATTAAATGCCTTTTCCATCCCTGCAAGTGTCCCTGTATGTGATGATACAGCCTTCGCCCCTGCATTGGAATTTCCTGATTTCAGAATTATTATAGGTTTTCTCTTTGAAATACTCTTAGTTACAGAGAGGAACTCAGAGCCGTTCTTAACCCCCTCTAAATAGCCTGCAATGACGCCTGTATCATGGTCATCCCCTAAGAATTTTAATATTTCCGATTCAGTTACATCCGCCTCATTGCCGAGGCTAATCATCTTTGAAAAGCCTGCATTTTCAGCTATTGCATAGTCAATTATAGCTGTAAGTATTGCCCCTGATTGTGAGAGGATGGATATATTACCTGTAGGCGGAACCCTCGCTGCAAATGTTGCATTGAGCCTTGCTGGAGTGCTTACTATCCCCAGACAATTCGGGCCAATTATCCTTATATTCCATTTTCTTGCCCTGTCTATCAACTCACGCTCTAATTTTGCCCCATCACTGCCTGTCTCCTTAAATCCTGCTGATATTACTACAACAGAATTTATACCCATTTTGCCGCATGGTTCAATAGACTCAAGTATTGCCTTCGGTGGTATAACCATTACACATAAATCTATTTTATCTTTAATATCTGTTATGGCAGGATAGGCAGGGATGCTGAGAATAGTATTTGCCTTGGGATTTACGGGGTAGATTTTGCCTAAAAAACCAAAATCAATTATATTTTTTATAACTGCATAACCTACCTTGCCCTTTGCCTCAGAAGCCCCCAGGACTGCCACAGATTTTGGATTAAAAAAATTATTCAGCACGACTAAAATATATATCTTTTAATCTGAAGTTGCAAATAGTTTTTTAATGTATAGAAAATTATAAAATCTTTTTATTAGCCACGAAGACACAAAGACACGAAGAAGTTCTTTTTAATTAATTCAGGCATACCTAATCCAAACATAATAAACCTCCTATTCTTAAAAGTTACTAAAAATACTGCCCTGAAGACTTTACTCTGTATTAATCTCCTTTTTCCACAAGAGATAGCTTGATTCACTACTATTTTTCCACGCCTCTTCAAGCTCATTATTTTTTATTCCAATATTATCCCCTTTTAACATGTTTTCAAAAAATTCATTATAAAACTTATCAGGATAGACCCAGACCTTAAATATGAGTCTATTGCCATTTAAAAATGCCTGATTATAATCAAACTCAAAACTCTTTTGTGGTGCAATACGGGTATCAAAAAACTCCTGAGTAAGATCAAGGCTAACTTTGCGTCCTATGAAAGACTCTTTCATAGAGGAGGGGATAAGCTTTCCTTTATTATCCAACATAAACCCTTTCACAACAATAAGCGGTGTAACATAGGTAGGGAAAAAATGTCCAACACCACTATTGGTGATTACAAGTTTTGCCCCTCGCTCATTAGGATATGTTTCAATACTGATTCCATCTCTAACCATTTCAGGATCGTGGATACCTTTCCAGAAATGTTGTCTATCAGGCATGTGACAGTTCTGACAGGTTATATTGCTTTTACCATAGAAACTATTCTTCCATTCCTTGTATGTATTTGTAAGAACCTTGCCATTCAATTCATATCCCTCATCTAATTGATGACAGGCGGCACAAAACTCAGCACTTTGAAAAAAATCTTTCACAATAAAACCGCTATGCCATTTTTTTTCTTCACTTCTGACTTCTGCCCTTGCTGGTGGCCCATACACCTTTCCCTTCCTTACATGACAAACACTGCAACTTATGCCAGAAAGCTTGAGCTTATTATCAAAATATGGATTTTTAATATGCTCCCGACTCCCGACTTCAGACTGTTCCATCATCGGAGCATGGCAGTAGTAGCATGATACAGCAATTTCAGGATCATTATGTGGTTCAAGTTGACTCAAAAGCCCGGGTCCTACTGCTTTACTATGGAGAGACCCCTTCCAGCCTTTGTATTGTTCCTTATGACATTCTCCACAGTCTTCAGGGTGGAAAGATAATGGAAGTTCGGAGTTGGAATTTGGGATTTGCAAAGGGATGGGTCTTTCCCAATATTCTGACGGAGATAAAAATTCCTCTCCCCCATTTGCATAGGAGGAGAGGATTATCAGACTGAACCCAATAATAAGTGAGGCTATTTTTTTCCACATGGATTCTTCATTCCACAGGGGTGCTTCCCAAGATGTGCTTTCAATATTTCCGACTTTTGTATCATCTCGTTTTTAGCTCCATGCTTTAAAGCCATCTTAAAATGTTCTGTAGCCTCTGCATGTTTACCCTGCTTGTCCAAACAGATCGCCAGATTGTAGTGTGCCTCAGCAAAATTCGGGTCTGCCTTTACAGCATCTGAAAAATGTTTTGCAGCAACATCCCAGTGACCCTCCTTAAAATGGCTTATCCCATCCACATTGAAATGACATACCTCCTGCCTTACATCCACAGGGCATACAAGGACACCTGCAGTCGCACACGGGTTTTTCATTCCGCATGGGTTCTTTGCTGCACACGGATTTTTCTCCTTCGCCTGAACACCATCAATAAAACCCCATGATACAATTAATGATACCGCCAATAAAACCTTTAAAATCATCTTATACATATTTCCTCCTTACATTGAAATTCATGAGTGTTAAAATAATAAGGTTACTACTCCTTTCCACATGGATTCTTCATTCCACAGGGGTGCTTCATGCCGCATGGGTGCATTGCCTCTCCCTCTACCTTAGGCAGTGACTGCACATAAGCTGCGAGGGCTGTCATCTCATGGGAATTCCACGCCAGCGGTTTACCCTGTATCGGATTGAGCATACAGAAGTTTATCATCTGGTCGAGGGTCAGAATGTCGTCAGCCATCTTAATGTATTTTGGAAACGGCTCTTTTTTTAGAGGCACATCGCCCGAATGACAGGTAGCACAAGACACACCTGATTTGCCAAGCTTGTCATTATTCCAGAGTTTTTCACCAATCTCCATGAGTTTGGCGCTATCCGTAATTGCCGATTTTCTGATAGGCTTTGGCTTCTCCATCTTAGCACATGGGTTCTTTGCACAAGGGTTAGCTGAGCATGGATTCTTTATACCGCAGGGATTTTTATTCTTTGCCTCAATATTCTCATAAAAACCACCTAACATGATTAGGGGCAATACCAATAAAGCTATTAATATTATTTTTTTCCAGTTCATCATTTTGCCCTCCTTTTTTAAAAGAATTTTATCCACACAACTGTCAAAATCACAATACCTACCATTCCAATCATCATCTTTTCATGGATGCACATCCCCTCCTTTTCTTTACAGCCTTTCAAAGTGCACATAAGTGACATATCATCACCTCCCTCCTTTTATATGCCGTTTGCCAGTAAGAATATGTGGAATGTAGTCCCCTTTCCAATCTCACTCTCTCCCCATATCCTCCCTCCGTGGGCTTCTATAACAAGTTTTGAATATGGAAGTCCAATCCCAGTGCTCCCAGGTTTTCTATTCTTTGACCTATAGCCGAGGGTAAATATGCCCGCCAAATCTTCTGCATCCATTCCCTCTCCATTATCTCTGACTGTAATAATGTAAACACCTTTTCCTTGAGTAACCCACATTCAACCTTGAAGTGCAACAAAAGAAGAAGCCACTTCAAGTGGTGTTTTAAAGCCCAGACACTTTCTGGGACGGTTATTAATAAGAGATTCGATATGAGCAATCTCATGTTCAGTGATTTTACTAAAGTCAGTAGGTTGTCATTTCTCTTATTTATTAGCAGTCTTCCGGAATATGCCTTTGAAAATTCCAGTTTTTCTTCCATCCCCTTACTCAAATTATCCACAGCCTCAATAATCTTTCTTATAAAATCCTGCTGGTTCCTGCTCAGATTTTCTCCCCTTTCCAATATCTGGGAATAGGCTCTGATACCGGTAAGGTAGTTTTTCCAGTCGTGTTCTATCCCTGCCTCGAAAAGAAGGAGCATCTGCTCCTCTAACTTTTCCTTACTGATGTCAATGATAGTTCCCTGAAGCCATTCGGTATTCTGTATGATGAGATACCTGCTGTAGATTTTGCACCAGAATATCGAGCCGTCGGCTCGCCTTAATTCTGCCTCTATGCCATCCACCTTCCCCTCACGCTCAAGCATATCGAGATAGACACTCCTCATCTCAGGCTTTACCCAATAGTTTGGACTAATGATGCACTCGCCCTTTAAATCCCGTCCAAACAGCTTGATGAGGGAGGGGTTAGCGTATTCTATTTCGCATGTCCCCAAATCTTTTCCGTGTGAGGCAATGAATATTCCCGGGATTGCCTTTTCAAGATACTCTTTCTCTATCATAAGTAACTCCCTTCAGTGCAGCATGTTGGCGGGAAGCAGACATTGCATGTGATATCAACCTGCTTCCCGCCTTTTAACGGC
>JACQBS010000083.1 GCA_016194325.1 Nitrospinota bacterium
CTTAAATTTAAGCCGTATTATCCGAGAAACGCTCTTTGACCGAAAAAACTTGATAGATATATTAACCTTAAAGCCTGAACGACTACTAATCTTTCATGATGAACCATTACAGGCTATGCTATTTTAATCGGACAGTAGTGGTAAGAACCAAAAAAGTATGAGGAGCTGAAAGATTAGCTCAACAGGTCAATGCTTAGTTTTTTCTCCCCTTGAAACTGCCCCCCTTTCGTTCTATAATGAGAAAAAAATAGATGGGGTTGAAATATCATTAAGGGGATATTTTAATGGTGGCAAAAGAACAGATAGATGAGATTGTAAAGAGGATTGTAGAAAACTATCAACCAGAAAAAATAATCCTTTTTGGCTCTTATGCCTATGGCACTCCATCTGAAGAGAGTGATTTGGATTTATTGATAATAAAGGATAGCAGTCTGCCGAGATATAAAAGGGGTAGAGAGGTTAGAAAATATTTAAGAGGTTTAAAACTTGCTATTGATTTAGTCGTTTATACAAAAGAGGAGATTCAAAAATGGAGTGATGTCAGGACAGCTTTTATTACAACCGTGGTGGAAAGAGGAAAAGTCCTGTATGGATAAAAAACTTTTGCTCATAAAAGAATGGCTTCGTAAGGCAGAGCATGACCTTGGGATGGCAGAACTGGCGATTAAGAATAAACCTGAATATACCGATTCTATATGTTTTCATTGTCAGCAAGCCTCTGAGAAATATTTAAAAGCCTATTTGGTATTTCTGAATATACGGTTTGAAAAGAAACATAATCTGGATTATTTACTGGATTTGATAAGTGAGAAGGAAAAGGTATCAGAAGAATTTTATGAAATGCTTGAAAAATTAGAAGATTATGCAGTGGAAATTCGTTACCCTGATGATTGGTTTGAGCCTGAATTGGCAGATGCAAAGGAGTCTTACGAAATAGCAAGACGAGTAAAAGAGTTTGTGTTAGATAGGATTAAACTTTGTAATACTTCTTTATAAAGACATAAGTGGTAGTAATGAGTCTCAGATGATCTGAATTTCTTTTGAATAGACAGTCTTTTAAGAGATTATTGCGATTATTTTACCTTCTCAATAAAAGACTTAGTTGCCTTTAAGGCTCCTTTTACAATATCCACATGAGTTAAAAGCCCTCTGTAATACCCTGCAATGTGAACTTCATTATAAAGTCTGTCAAATTCTCTTAAAAGTTTTCCGTTATGAATTGCTAAATGTTTTTGTAACGCTGATCTATAAGCATCAATAGATTTTGGAAGTTCTTTTGTAGTTAGTCCCTTCTTCAATAAATACTCATCAATAGCTTTTAAGATTCCCAGATAAGCAACACCGCAAGCAGACTTAACATACTTATCATCAGCATAGCTATTATCTTCAATTTTAGATTTCCTTAAAATCTCCTTTGCATTGTTTAAATATCTTATTGCTTCAGACATACGAACCCCATAATTTGAAAATTGTAATTAGTATACCATAAATTATAAACTTTTAACTGCCATTTTGTGATGTGTTTTTTTACAATTAATTGACAAAGTTACTCCTTTATTGTATTGTTTTTACAGGGTATATATAAGTTATAGAATTAGCCACAGACTTTCACTGACAACAAATAAAGATGCAAGATTCAAGATTCAAGTTTTTACTTGTAACTTGTAACTTGTAACTTTTAAAAGTCTGTGTAAATCTGTGGCTTACAATCTTTTTCTTTTGTTCATAATCTGAGGTTTAGATGGGATATAGTGCGTGGTTTCAGTGTATAAAAGGGTGTAGTGAAAAATATCCGCTTGATGATGTAATTTATCAGTGCAGGAATTGCGGTGCATTATTGGAAGTTGTGCATGACATGGGGGAGTTAAAAAAGAAGAGTGCAAGGGAGTGGATGGATACATTTGATGACAGGATACATAAAAACCTCTGGCCGTATGGGAGCGGTGTATGGGGAAAGAAGGAATTGATATGCCCCAATATTGATAATGAAAATGTAGTATCTCTCTATGAGGGCAATACAAACCTCTTCTGGGCTGAGAGGTTTGGAAAAGATATAGGTTTAGAGAATCTGTGGATAAAGATGTGCGGCAACAGCCACAGCGGCTCATTTAAAGACCTTGGCATGACAGTCCTAGTATCCATGGTTAAGCAGATGATAGCCAATGGTAAGAAGATAAATGCAGTTGCCTGTGCATCAACCGGAGATACCTCTGCGGCACTTGCCACATACTGTGCGGCGGCTGGCATCCAGTCTATTGTATTCCTGCCAAAGGGGAAGGTCTCCATTGCCCAGCTTATTCAGCCTATAGCAAATGGCTCACTGGTATTATCCATTGAGACAGATTTTGATGGATGTATGGAAATTGTCCAGAAGATATGCAGTGACCATAATATATATCTTGCCAATTCCATGAACTCCCTGCGTATAGAGGGTCAGAAAACCATCAGCATAGAAATTGCCCAGCAGTTTGACTGGAATGTCCCTGATGTAATCATAATTCCCGGCGGCAATCTCGGTAATGTGAGCGCCCTCGGGAAGGGTTTTTTAATGTTGAAGGATTTAGGGATTATAGATAAACTACCAAGGATAGTTGTTGCACAGGCAGAAATGGCAAATCCATTATATCTAAGCTATAAGACAGGGTTTAAGGAGTTTAAACCTATTGTTGCAAGACAGACCCTCGCTAATGCAATACAGATTGGGAATCCGGTAAGCTACGAAAAGGCTATTAAGACACTCAAGTTATTTAACGGTATTGTAGAGCAAGCTACAGAGGATGAATTATCAAATGCTGCAGCTAAGGGGGATAAATACGGTATGTTTAACTGCCCCCATACAGGTGTTGCACTTGCCGTTCTTTTTAAATTATTGAAGAGCGGTGAGATTGACTCAAAAGAAAAGGTGGTAGTAATATCAACTGCACACGGGCTTAAATTTACAGACTTTAAGAAGGACTATCATGAGGGCAAGATAGAGGGGGTCCAGTCAAGATACGCAAACCTCCCTGTCCAGCTACCCGCTGATATAGATAAGATTAAGGGTGTGATATATGAGAGGATTGAAAAAGAGGGTCGTAACTGAATACTAAGGAGGAGATATTATGTCAACTACTTCAAGAATTTCACGCTCTTTAATTGATGTTGTCAATACTATAGAACCAGAAGGTGACATTAACATCAAGGTAAAACATATAATTGAAAATGAACTTATAAGAAGGTTAAACAGGTATGAGCTGACCATAAGAATCCTTGAAAATAAATATGGTATGTCTCTATCAGAATTTAAGAAAAAAAAGATGGTAGTAAAAAAGGGCTACTCATACGAGGTAGAAAATGACCTATGGGAATGGGAGTCTTCGCAGGATGGTGTAAAAACAGTAAAGACAGAGATTGAAAAACTAAAGACAACCTGATGCTAAAGAAAGTTATCTCGGAAATTGAGAAGACATCTTCAGAGTTTCCTTTCATCAAAGACATTGTAAAGATGGATAAAACAGAACATACTATAAAATACAGACTTATCATAAAAGAAGATTTATTTGTTCAGGTCTATGTAAATGTGGAAACTGATACTGTTGGATTCGTCCTTATCAACAAGGGACAGAGAATTTATGGGAGGGATGCCATAGAGGGAAAATGGCACAGGCATACATTTGAAAAACCTTTATACCATGATTTTTCACCACCAGGCGTAAAGAAGGTAAACCTGAAGAGGTTTCTGATAGAGGTTCAAGAGATACTGGATAGGGAAAGTCTTCTGTAAAGGCATGATGGAGTTTTAAAAAGAGATATTAATGACCTTAATCCAAAAAATATAGTGTGAAATAAAAAAATATAAAAGTTAAAAAGCCTTTATCTGTGAAAATCTGTGGCTAAATATTTTTAGGAGGTAAATTGAAAATTAAAAAGGCTGTTTTTCCTGTTGCTGGACTCGGCACGAGGTTTCTCCCTGCTACAAAGGCATCCCCGAAGGAGATGATGCCCCTTGTTGACAAGCCTCTAATACAGTATGTTGTTGAAGAGGCGATAGATGCCGGTATAGAAGAGGTCATTATGATAACAGGGAGGGGGAAGAATGCCATTGAAGACCACTTTGATATATCCTTTGAGCTTGAGCATGCCCTTAAGGGCAAGAACAATAATAAGATGCTGGAGGAGGTTCAGAGGATTTCAAACCTTGTGGATTTCTGGTATATAAGGCAGAAGGAGCCTCTCGGACTGGGACATGCAATATTGAGGACTAAAGACCTTATTGGTAATGAGCCTTTTGCCGTCTTACTTGGAGATGATATAATCCATTCAGAGGTGCCTACAATAAAGCAATTAATGAATATACATGAAAAATATAATGCATCGGTTATTGCTGTAGAGAAGGTTGATAAAAAAGATATTTCAGGCTATGGCGTGATTGAGCCTAAAAAACTTGATGATAGGGTGTATCAGATAATGGACATGGTGGAAAAACCATCCCCTCAGGATGCGCCTTCTGATTTGGCAATAATAGGCAGATATATCTTAACCCCTGAGATATTTACAGCGTTGGAAAAGACTGTTCCTGATAAATCAGGCGAGATACAACTGACCTACGGATTGAGGCACTTATTGAAACAGCAGGTCGTATATGCCTATCAGTTTGAAGGCAAGAGATACGATGCAGGGAATAAGCTCGGTTTTCTTAAAGCCACTGTTGAGTTTGCACTGAGAAGACCCGACCTTGGAGATAAATTCAGGGAGTATCTGAAGGGACTGGAGCTTTAAATAAGGTTAAGGTCAAGGTTGAGGTTGAGGAAAAAACTTAACCTTAACCTCAGCCTCAGCCTCCTTAGTTTTATTTTATGGCAGTTAAAAAGGAAAAAGATTCATCTACAGAAATACCTATTAAAAGGGATGAGGTCAAGAACCATGCAAATTATACATACTTAGAGGTATCCACAGAGCGGTATGCCTTAGGAGAAACAAGTTTCATTATGCTGGATTTATATGAGACAGCAGACCATTTATTTGTAGAGGCTGAAATGCCGGGAGTTTCAGGAGCCGATATAAAAGTTTATACAAGCGGAGATAATCTGGTTATTGAAGGGAATAAGTACGAACGGATTGAAGGTGAAGGGAAGGTAAATTTTCTGTGCATGGAGAGGTCTTTTGGTCCCTTTAAGAGGACGGTCAGCATCGGTTCGGCAACAGACAAGAGCCGTATAAAGGCAGCCTATTCAAAGGGTATATTGATTGTGCAGATTCCAAAGAGCAAGGAGAGAAGGGAAAAGACAAGGTGGATTGAAATTGAGAAAAGTGATGAATAGATAATTATTCTGCCACGAATTCGCACGAATGAATCACGAATTAAATATTAGAAATGACTCTTTTAAAATTTGTGTTAATTCGTGTTAATTTGTGGCTAATTTAAGGAGGCAATTATTGATGGAAGAAAATAATAACGAAGAAAAGGTGGTGGCGACAGTTGATGCACCTCAGGATTTGAAGACAGAGTTCAAAATCCCTGATGAACTCCCCCTGCTTCCTGTAAGGGATATCGTTATATTTCCCTATATGATACTTCCTCTATTCGTGGGGAGGGAATCTTCTATAAATGCTGTAAATGAAGCCCTCGCATCTGACAGGATGATCCTTCTTGTTGCACAAAAGGATGCAGGGAACAATGAGCCAAAGCCTGAGGATTTATATAATGTCGGCACTGTTGTCATGGTCATAAGGATGCTAAAGCTCCCTGACGGGAGGGTGAAGATACTCGTGCAGGGGTTATCTAAGGCAAAGATTATCAGCTATGCTGCAGATAAACCGTTTTACAAGGTAAAGGTTGAGAGGATTAAAGAACCTTCAGAGCCTAAGGAAAAATCGCTAAAGACAGAGGCACTGATGAGGAATGTAAGGGAGCAATTAGAGAAGGCTATCTCCCTTGGAAAGATGCTGCCCCCCGACCTCCTTGTCATTGCCGATAATCTTGACTCTCCGGGAAAATTAGCAGATTTAGCAGCATCTAATCTTGGATTGAAAGTAGAAGAGGCACAGCAGATTTTAGAGATACTTGACCATGAAGAGAGATTAAATAAGGTAGGGGAGTTTTTGGGCAAGGAGGTAGAGGTGCTTACTATGCAGCAGAAGATTCAGTCTGCCGCACAGGAGGAGATGACAAAGACCCAGAAGGAATATTTTTTAAGGGAACAGTTAAAGGCTATACAAAAGGAGCTTGGCGATATTGATGAGAAGACTGAGGAGATTAATGAATTCAAGAAAAAGATAGCCGATGTAAAGATGCCTCCCGATGTGGAAAAGGAGGCATTAAAGCAACTTGACAGACTTGCAAAGATGCACCCGGAGGCGGCAGAGGCTACTACTGTCAGGACATACCTTGAGTGGATGGTAGAGCTTCCATGGAGTAAGTCAACTGCGGATAATTTGAATATAAAGGCTGCTGCAAAGGTTCTTGAAGAAGACCACTATGATTTAGAAAAAGTGAAAGAGAGGATACTTGAGTATCTCGCTGTAAGGAAACTGAAGACAAAGATGAAGGGGCCTATATTATGCTTTGTAGGACCGCCGGGGGTTGGTAAGACATCCCTCGGTAAATCTATAGCAAGGTCACTTGGGAGGCAGTTTGTAAGAATCTCACTCGGCGGTGTAAGGGATGAGGCTGAAATTAGGGGACATAGAAGGACATATATCGGTTCTCTTCCCGGAAGGATTATTCAAGGGATAAAGCAGGCAGGCTCAAATAACCCTGTATTCATGATGGACGAGGTGGATAAGATTGGTGCTGATTTTAGAGGCGACCCGTCTGCAGCGCTCTTAGAGGTTCTTGACCCTGAACAGAACTATTCGTTCAGTGACCATTATCTCGGTGTTCCATTTGACCTCTCAAATGTAATGTTTATTACAACTGCAAATCTTACAGACCCGATACCTTCGGCATTGAAGGACAGGATGGAGATAATAAGCCTCTCAGGATATACAGAAGAAGAGAAACTGGGGATAGCAAAAAAATATCTCATACCGAGACAGATGGAGGAGCATGGCATAAAGGGTAAATATATTCACATATCAGATGAGGCAGTGCTAAAAATTATATCCCAATATACAAGGGAGGCAGGCTTAAGAAATCTGGAGAGGGAGATAGCGACTATATGCAGAAAGGTTGCTAAGGATGTGGCACAGGGGAACGGGAGGCTCCATCGGGTAAGTGCAGCAAATCTCAATAAGTTTCTTGGTATAAGAAAGTTTCTATCTGAGACTGAGGCAGAGAGAAATCAGGTGGGTGTGGCGACAGGGCTTGCATGGACTCAGGCAGGCGGTGAGATTATGCATATTGAGGTAACGACTATGAAGGGAAGGGGTGCCCTTACACTTACTGGACAACTTGGCGATGTGATGAAGGAATCTGCACAGGCTGCAATGAGTTATTCACGGTCACGGTCAAAAAATTATGGATTGAAGGAAGATTTCTATCAGAAGATAGATGTTCATATCCATGTCCCTGCCGGCGCCATTCCAAAGGACGGTCCTTCGGCAGGCATAACTATGGCAACGGCACTTATATCAAGGCTTACAGGCATCCCTGTGAGAAAGGATGTAGCAATGACAGGTGAGATAACCCTGACTGGAAGGGTTCTTCCAATTGGGGGGCTAAAGGAGAAATCGCTTGCGGCAAAGAGGGCTGGGATAATGACTCTCATAATACCAAAGGATAATAACAAAGACCTTGAGGAGATCCCTTCAAACATAAGGAAGGACATGAAATTCATCCTTGCAAAGGAGATGGATGATGTAATAAATAACGCCCTGCTTTTTGAAAAGAAGAAAAAAGGAGCAGAGAAAAAAAAGACAAAGACCTGATTTTCACCGCAGAGACGCAGAGGCACAGAGATAGACAAAAACAAAATAGATTAAGGAGAAAGGGAGAAGATGGAGAGATGGAGAAAAGGTAAAATAAAATATTTATTCTATTCCCCCCTTCTTAAATTTCCCCATTTCTCCTTATTGTTTTCCTCCGTGTCTCCGTGCCTCCGTGGCTAAATTGAGTGTTAGAAAGGAGAGAATTCTTTGGAAGAGATTACAGAACAGATGCAGTTGAGGAGGGCAAAGTTAAAAGAATTAAAAGATTCAGGCATTGAGCCTTACATTGATAGATTCAAAACGACCCACACAATAGGTTTTATTGCCCAGAAATACGGAGCCCTCCCAAAAGAGGAACTGGAGAAGGTCAATGACGAGGTAACCATTGCCGGACGCATTATGACAAGGAGGGAGCATGGAAAGACTACCTTCTGTCATATGCAGGATTCTTCGGGAAAGGTTCAGATATATGTAAGGAAAGATGAGCTTGGTGAGGGTATTTATCATACTTTCTCAACACTTGATATTGGCGATATAATCGGTGTGAACGGAAAGGTCTTTCGCACAAAGACAAATGAACTCACAATCCATGCAAAGAATATCACTCTCCTCACAAAATCGTTAAGACCCCTCCCCGAAAAATGGCACGGGCTAAAGGATGTTGAAATCAGATACAGGCAGAGGTATGTGGATTTGATTGTCAATCCAGAGGTAAGGGATGTCTTTATCAAGAGGACACTTATTGTCCAGAAGATGAGGGATTTCCTAAACAGCAGGGATTTCCTTGAGGTTGAGACACCGATGATGCAGTCAATCCCAGGCGGTGCCACTGCAAAACCCTTTAAGACACATCACAATGCACTCGGTATGGACCTATTTTTACGCATAGCACCGGAGCTTTATCTCAAAAGGCTTGTTGTGGGTGGATTGGAGAGGGTCTATGAGATAAACAGGAATTTCAGGAATGAGGGTATCTCCACACAGCATAACCCTGAGTTTACAATGCTTGAGTTCTATATGGCTTATGCAGATTATAATGACTTAATGAATCTGACTGAGGAGATGTTCTCCTTTCTATCAAAAGAGGTTCTTGGGACAAATGTTATAGAGTATGGCAGTGAAAAGATAGATTTGACACCGCCTTGGAAGAGGTATTCATTTAAGGGTTCAATAATTGAATTAGGGGGTGTGAGTCCTGATTTATTGGATGATGAGGAAAAGGCATTGAAATTTGCAAGAGAGCTTGGGGCACCGATTACAAAGTCAGATACAAAAGGCAAGATTTGGCAGAAGATTTTTGATTATACTGTTGAGCCGAAATTGATACAGCCGACCTTTATTACAGATTATCCCCTTGATTTATCCCCCCTTTCAAAAAAGAAAAAAGATAACCCTGAACTTGTAGAGAGGTTTGAACTCTATATAGCAAAAAGGGAGATGGCTAATGCCTATACAGAGTTAAACGACCCTATAGATCAGAGGGAGAGGTTTGATGAGCAGGTCTCCCAGCGTGGTGCAGGGGATGAAGAGGCACACATGATGGATGATGATTTCGTCAGGGCTTTGGAATATGGTATGCCGCCGACAGCCGGAGAGGGTATCGGCATAGACAGACTCATAATGCTCTTTACAAATTCCCCCTCAATCAGGGATGTGATTCTTTTTCCCCAGATGAGGAAGGAATGAATATGTCCTACGAACTTTTTATTAGTCTCCGTTATCTAAAGGCAAAGAGGAAACAGGCGTTTATCTCGCTTATTACATGGATTTCCATCGGCGGTGTGGCTGTTGGTGTAACTGCCCTTATTGTAGTCATATCTGTTATGGGGGGTATGCAGGAGGACCTAAGGAATAAGATACTGGGGACAAACTCCCATGTGGTTGTATTAAGTAATGAAGGGGGGATAACGAAACATCAGGAGATTATTAAAAAGATAGAGGGTGTTCCCCATGTTGTATCAGCATCTCCATTTATCTTTAATCAGGTGATGCTGACATCTGCAAACAGTGTTTCTGGTGTGGCAATCCGAGGTATTGACCCTGATATGGAAGCTAAGGTTACAGATTTGGCAAATAGGATAAAAGAGGGCGGTTTAAAATTCTTAAAGACCCCTCAGAAGAGAGAAGGAGAGGCGGAGATAGAAGGCATTGTAATAGGAAAAGACCTCGCAAGAAATCTTGCCGTATTTTTAGGCGATACTATTGATGTGGTATCTCCATTTGGGAGGGTTACACCTATGGGGACTGCCCCTAAAGTGGAGAAGTTCAGGGTGGTTGGTATATTTAATACTGGGATGTATGAGTATGATTCAAGTCTTGCACTTATATCAATACCCGCTGCACAGAGATTTTTTAATATGACTGACATGGTGACAGGGATTGAGATAAAGGTGGATGATATTTATGCTGCCGACAGTGTGGCTGACAAAATTCATGCTATGCTCGGTTTTCCATACTGGACAAGGGACTGGATGGAGATGAATAAGAATCTTTTTTCTGCCCTCAAGCTTGAAAAGTTTGGCATGTTTGTTATACTCATATTGATAATAGTTGTTGCCGCCTTCAACATAATCGGGACACTTATAATGATGGTCATGGAAAAGGGGAGGGATATAGCGATACTTAAATCAATGGGTGCGACAGACAGGAGTATTATGAAAATATTTATAATGGAGGGGTTGATTATTGGTATTGCAGGGACAATTATCGGCTGTATTGGCGGGTATACATTATGTGAACTGCTTGATAAGTACCATTTTATAAAACTGCCAAGTGATGTCTATCAGCTTGATACCCTTCCAGTAAAGATGAACCCCCTTGATTTTTTTTATATATCTTTATCGGCAATTATAATAAGTTTTATTGCTACAATATATCCGTCGTGGAACGCCTCAAGGCTTGACCCTGCGGAGGCTTTGAGGTATGAGTGAGAAACAGAACAATAAAAATATTTAGCCACTGATGGATTAACACGGATTTTATTCTAAAAATTTGGTTCTTTCGTAATAAAGTTGAAGTCAAGAAATTAAGCTTAATAAAGTTTAGGGATTACAATGAGATAAAAGGGTGCATCGAATTTCAGCCGTATCTGGTATAGTTTTGCTGATGACGAAACTTACCGGAGGTGAAATTAGATGCAGTTAAATACTATCACAGAAATACTAAACATTCCAAATTTTAAAGTAAC
>JACQBS010000084.1 GCA_016194325.1 Nitrospinota bacterium
AATCACTGAACATGAGATTGCTCATATCGAATCTCTTATTAATAACCGTCCCAGAAAGTGTCTGGGCTTTAAAACACCACTTGAAGTGGCTTCTTCTTTTGTTGCACTTCAAGGTTGAATGTGGGCAGCCTTCTATTCCCGAAGCTGTTTTTTGTCACTCCATAGTTATCGATCGCTTCCCTGACCGTGATACGACCGCCGCGCAAGACCGGTACGGCTGTGGCGGAAAGAGGTATGAGTATATCTGATAATGCCTGCACGGCAAAGACCCAATGCGGTATTGAAGCGTCAAATATCGTAAGGTTGAGAAGCGTTGCTATTCTATAAATAAGAACATTTGAAGAGAAGTAGCTAAGAAAAACAGCCGGGACAACTGCAAATACCGAAAAAGTAAAAATCATCAAGAGATAAAGACCTGAGATTTGGAATGAGCCGGCTCCAATTGTTTTCATTATTCCTATCTCCCGTATTTGTTTTAGCATGAGTGTTGATATAGAGGTAGTCACAAGGATTGCGCCGAGAATCAAGGTCATGAAACTGAAAGCAATAAAAAGCGAAAGGACTGCATTCATTTGACTCTGGTGAGGATGCCTCCCCGGCGGAGGGATCTGAATCTCATGGACAAGATTTCCCTGACTCTCTATCCAGTCGGCGGCAGCCTTGCTAATTTCTTCTATAGCATTAATCGAATTCACAGTATCATCCATACGAATTCTCAATTCATCAAACCCTTGCTGTTCACCGAGCCAATGCAATGTAGAAAGGGTTATATATCCATACCCACTCTGTTCCTGCCATGCCGGCGCCAATCCCGGATCATGGACAATTCCTGAAACCAGAACCGCCTTTTGCTCTCCATGAGGGGTTTTGACAATAACCTTTTCCCCTTCGCCTGATTTCATCACCACCAACGCAGTTCGTTCTACAAGCATTGTGCCTGTAGGCGGCGGCCATGCCCCGGATACCTTTATTATCTTGTTCGTTTTAATATTTTGAAAATCATCAATCACAAAAAGGAGCATGGGATACCAATCGTCTCCTATCTTCATTCTTGAAAGAACCGTTGCATGCCTTTCCGTTTGCAGAATTCCAGGGATATTATTGACCCCTTCAAGGAGGTTTTGGTCAATACTGCCATTTTCAAGCTTTATTGTCGCCGATGCCGGCTGAGTTCCCAAATAGTTTCCGGCCATTTCTCTGGTAAGAACCGCATAAGCTCCGAGAATTGTCCCGATGCCGAAAACTCCAATGGCAACAGCCAGCGTAAGCATAAGACTTTTCATCCTGTCTGTTGTCAAATCGCGGAATACCTTAATAAATCTCGGACTCATCATAACGAATCTCCTTCCCTTCCAACTATGACACCATCAGAGATGGTGACGATGTTTCTAAAATATTTGTAGAATTCTTTTTCATGTGTAACAACAACGACTGTTTTGCCGGCGTATGCAAGCTGCATAAAAAGCTCAAAGATTGCTTCTGCTGTGTGCGAGTCTAAATTGCCGGTTGGTTCATCGGCAACGATAACCGGAGGATCGTTTGCCAGTGCCCTTGCAATAGCAGCCCTCTGCTGCTGTCCTCCGGAAAGGGCGGAGGGCAGTTTGTCGGACTGTTCGAGAATGCCTACTTTTTTCAGGAGGGAGAGAGCTATGGACTTCCTTTCTTTTTTGGGAAATGTATTGCAAAAGTCCATCGGCAGTATTACGTTTTCCAAAACCGTAAGCGTTGGAAGAAGCTGAAAAAACTGAAACACAACACCTATATTCTTGCCCCTCCATACAGCAAGCGGTCCCTCCAGAAGAGAATCTACAGAGACGCCGGCTACGGTAACGCGTCCATCGGTTGGCTTATCTATACCTGCAATAATGTTGAGCAAGGTTGTTTTGCCGCTCCCTGATTTTCCGGTCAGGGCGATTAATTGACCCTTCCCTATACTGAGAGAAATTTCTTTTAAGGCAAGAAACCTCCCATACGGTGCATCAAATGATTTAGTCACCCTAGTTAAATCTATAAAGGCATTGTCCCTATTGTCCATCGTATCTCCAGTCTTTACAGTTGTCCCAGACAACCTGTCTATTCTCATAAGTTATCACCTCCAAATAGTTATACGATAATGAACTAATGTCCATTTTTTGTTATAATAATATTTGTCAGCATGAAATGGAAGAACAGCGGCACACAATATGTGCATTACCGAACAGAAATGTTTTTATTGTTCGTGATTTTTTAAAAATGGAGGTAAAATTTGATGAAGAAGACTGAAGATCGGCGCATTCAAAAAACTCATAAATTCCTGCATGAAGCCCTCATCTCTTTAATTCTTGAGAAGAAATATGAATCTATTACTGTGCAGAAAATCCTTGATCGTGCTAATGTCGGGAGGTCAACATTCTATACACACTTCCAAAATAAGGATGAACTTCTATTAAACGGATTGCATGGACTAAAGGACATGCTACGCACTGCTCAAATGAGAGCGCCTTCGGTTTCAGCAAAACCCTATGAAAGGATTATCGGGTTCAGTCTGCCAATGTTTGAGCATGCCTACGAATATCGGGGAGTATGGAAGGCATTGCTTCGTAGCCGGGCAGGGTTAGTTGTACGGCAACATATATTAAAGATACTTGCCGATCTAATAAGAGATGAATCAGAAAAGGAGTTCAGAAAACTTAAAAGAGAGGATTCCGATATCCCTTTTGACCTTTTCGTCCATTTCTTGGCAGAGACCTTTATGTTGGTCATAGGATGGTGGCTGAATCAAAACAATCCGATTTCACCAAAAAAGATAGATGGCATTTTTCGTGATCTTATTTTACCGAACCTTGCCTCAAATCTCTACTGAGTCCGAATTCAGTGCAGCAAATTGCATCCGAAAGGCTCTTGAGTCGCTCCGAGTGTCTTGATCGTCAATAAAAAGAGAAAAAGACTGACAAAATAACCGACGTTTTATTAATTCTATATTTAAGTATGTTGTTATGGCTGACCTCCAATAATCATGTATGGGAGATTATATTTTTTTAGGCAAGCACCTATCCTTGAGAGGATTTCTTCAAACATGAATTTAAAATCTTTGCAACCTTTATATCCACCTCTATTCCTTCAAGAGGATTTTTGAGCGGCAGCACACCAAGTTTTACACCTTCATTCCACAGAGCCATGAAAATCTGAAGAGATTTGTTATAGCTTAATCTTCCTTTATCCTGCATAAAGTCTTCTTCAAATTTCTTTAAGAGTTCAGGATTTTTTATCATTGGATTAAAGTTTCTCTCCCATAAATTTTGCAACCTGATTAACATCCTTATCCCCTCTGCCTGAGAGGCATACTACAATTATTTTATTCTTATTAAGTTTCTTTGCAAACTTGGAGGTATATGCGATGGCGTGGGCGCTTTCTAATGCCGGTATTATACCTTCGGTTTTTGAAAGGAGTTCAAATGCCTTTAGAGCCTCTTTATCAGTGGCTGATACATATTTAGCACGACCTGTCTTTTTATAATAACTATGCTCTGGCCCAACACCCGGATAGTCAAGCCCTGCTGATATAGAGTGTGCAGGTTTTATCTGCCCATCATCATCCTGTAATACATAGCTTTTGCTTCCATGCAAGACCCCTACTTTACCTTTTGCCAGTGACGCACCATGATACCCTGTATTGAGCCCATATCCTGCCGCCTCTACACCTATAAATTTCACTTTTTTATCATTATAAAATGAGTAATAAATCCCCATAGCATTGCTGCCGCCTCCAACACAGGCAATAAGATAATCAGGCAGTCTCCCTTCTCTTGCCAGTATCTGTAGTTTTGTTTCATGTCCTATTACAGACTGAAAATCCCTTACTATCATAGGATATGGGTGCGGCCCTGCTGTAGAGCCAACAACATAGTGTGTATCTCTTACTGTTGTAATCCAGTTTCTTAATGCCTCATTCATTGCATCCTTTAATGTCTTTGTCCCTGATGAGACAGGCGTCACCTTTGCACCGAGTAGCTTCATCCTGAAGACATTCAGCGACTGTCTCTCAATATCCTCTTCGCCCATGAATATTTCACACTCTATTCCAAAGAGTGCTGCAGCAGTAGCAGTAGCCACACCATGCTGACCTGCACCTGTCTCAGCAATAACCCTCTTTTTTCCCATTCTTTTAGTAAGAAGGAGTTGTCCAAGTGTATTATTGATTTTATGGGCACCGGTATGGCAGAGGTCTTCCCTCTTTAAATATATCCTCGCCCCGCCTAATTTCTCCGTCAGTCTCTTTGCAAAATATAGGGGTGTAGGCCTCCCGGCATATTCACTTAAATATTTATGAAGCTCCCTGTGAAACTCCCTGTCCCTTTTTGCCTCATGGTAGGCATTCTCCAGTTCATTGAGTGCAGGCATCAGTGTCTCAATAACATATTTCCCGCCAAAAATCCCAAAATGTCCTTTTTTATCCGGCAACGAATTTCTCATGGCTCTAAACTCCTGCCTCCTTAACTCTTTTTATAAACTCCCTCACTTTTTCTTTACCCTTCTTACCTTCCTTCTCTTCAACTCCACTACTCACATCTACTCCATATGGCTTGACCTTTTCTATCGCCTCTCTTACATTATCATGGGTCAAACCACCAGATAGTATAATTCTACCATACCCCTTTGCCTTTATTGCCAAATCCCAGTTAAATATCTTTCCAGTTCCACCGTAGCTATTTTCAGAATAAGCATCTAAAAGGAATGTGCTGGTCTTATATCCTGCTATTTGTTTTAGAGAATCTTCATTCTTAACTCTTATTGCTTTTATTGCCTTCATAGGTAGTTTACTACAATAGTCAGGTGTCTCATCTCCGTGCAACTGGACTATATTAATATTACATTCATGAACAATATTAACAATATTTTCTATACTCTGATTTACAAAAACCCCGACAGTTGTAATAAAAGGTGAAAGTTTTGATATTATCTCTTCAGCTCTTGTTATTTCTACAAAGCGGGGACTCTTTGGGTAAAATATAAATCCAAGTGCATCAGCCCCGCAATCAGCCGCATAAAGGGCATCTTCTAAATTTGTTATCCCGCATATCTTTACCTTAATCATTTGGAGAAATCGTCTAAAACTAAGACTTTTGTTTCTATCACTTTTTTCAAAGTAGAATCATTTGTCAAAAATGCACCGGCATCATAGTGAATGCCTGTGGCTATAAGGATTGCATCAGGTGTTCTTATGTCATATTTTGCCCTTAATCTGGCAGCAAGCTCTGAAATCTCATTAGTTACTTCGTGAACCGAAAACCCTTTGGAATGCAACAATATTTTACAATATTTTTCTGATAGGAATTTATTGTCGGTCTTAAAAGGGAGAACAAGTACTTCTAATAATGAGATAGTTGATGTTATGGCATCTATGTTACCTGCATTAATTTCATTAAAAAGAAGATGAAGCACACCATGATATTTGAGATGTTTTTCAATGAAATATATAATAGGAGAAGAGTCTATACAAACCCTCTTTCCAAAAAGCTTATCTATTAATCCCAAGATTTTCTCTCCTTACGAATATGCTTTTCAACATCAATTCTTTTCCACAAGTCAGCACCAAGCCCTTCAAGCTCCATGATACTATGTTTCTTTACTTTCTCTCTTATCAGTTTATTCTTAATGACCACCTTTTCATCGGGCGTAAGCTGCTCAATTGTGTCGAGGAGCTTTTGAAAAGAAATTTCCAATTTTTTTGTCTTCGATGGCATAAACTACCCCCTCTCTTTCTTATTTCGGTTTAAAGTATCACCTAATAACTTTATTAACAATATAAATTCTTTCGTAATTTTTAATTGTTCAAATTATACCACAGCAAATGTTTCATTTCACCAATATTAGCTGTAACAGCAAAATGATAATGTCCTAATCTGGCAAGATAGAAATGTCCTAAATTAAGCATGTCATAATACCCAAACTTTTAAATATTAAGAGGAGGGTAATATGGCAGGAGAGGTGATCTTCCCCTGATTTGATGGACACATAGAAGAGTTTGTATAATGAATAAGAAGGAGTGGGAAGACATGGAAAAAGGAGAAGTAAAACATCGAAGCTATGATGTAGGATTTAAGAAGGAAGCGGTGCGTTTGGTAGCAGAGAGGGGATTAGGTGTGAAGAAGGTAGCGAAGGATTTAGGTATAC
>JACQBS010000074.1 GCA_016194325.1 Nitrospinota bacterium
AAAGGGTATGCCTCAATCGGAGAGGTGATGGCAGTTATAGACAGAGAAGATGCAGAGAATTCCACACTAAAGGCTGCGGCTTGATGGTAAAACTAATGGAACGCCACTTTATAATTTCAACTAAAAATTTGACAAGTTCATCAGCATAATCTCTTTTTTCTTTCCAAGCATCAAAAGAGATAAACTTTTCATAGTCAATCAAAATACATTTATCTTTGATTTCTTTTTCTACAATCTCCAAAGAATAGAGAACGAGATATTTTACATTTTTCCCTTGTCCCTTTTCTTGACTGGCAAGATTAAAAAGTTGTTTTTCTATAATTTCGTCTTTGTCTTTTTCGTAATCTTCCGGACTTTTCAGTTCAATATAAAGAAAAACATTACCTTTACTGTTTCTGACAATAATATCTATTCTTGGATTTTTTGAGGGCGACCTGCCAATGCCTGTATATTCTTTTTCAATTTCAATATTCTCTGGCTTGTAACCGAGTTCATTGACAAGTTTAGCAAGAATATAAGCCCTGACAATTTCTTCATCGCCTCTAAACTTATCAATTTTCCAACCTTTTATTTTTTCAGAATACTTTACTTTTTTGTTCTCAAAATCATAGGTTTCAACAACCTTGATTTTTTGCTTGTCCAAATATTGCTTTATTAGTTTAGTATCCATATAACCGCCTTCTATAACTGATTAATTGTAGGGACATCCTGTGCTTCCATTATTTAAGAAGTTTCAAGTGGTTTTAATTATTGGTTAAAAACTATATATTGTCAAGGGCAAAAAAAACAACAGACTTTTTAAACCGTTTAAGCCGTTTAAACAGATTGAACTGTTTTTAAAAGTCAGTGAAAGTCTGTGGCTGAATAATAATTATTTCCGAAAACCAAGATAAGATAAGTCCAAGAAAACAGGATAATTTTGTCTTATCTTTATTTTTCCATTCAATATATCCACTTTAATATCAATATATTACATCTGGTATATCTATTGCATATTTTAAGGGTAGGAAGACATAATGAGAGAGAAATGGGGTGTTTACAATGAAAAAATATATCTTTTCTATAATCTTAGCAGTTGCATTAAGCGGTTATTGGTTTTTCATAGGCACAACTGCCACTGCACATGAAGGGGCATTCAGAGTTTATGGGATGGAGATTATTCCTATAATAGGGGAGCTTTCTAATATCAATGGGGAAGTCAGCACCATCACAATCATTGAATCTGATTCAAAGAGGCTTCTGACTTTCAGCCTGACAAATAATACGGTGGTTAGTATCTGTGAGAAAAATGTGTGCAACATAAGTAAGGGATTGAGAGGCTTTAATATACTGGGACGATATGAGGATATTGGCATTAAGCATAAGGGTTCTATGGTTATCTTGCTGTCTTTGCATGATAGGCAAGAGGCTTTAAGTGTTGACATTCACTTAAATCCTGCTGAAGTAAAAATTTCTCCATAGGGCTTCGTATCGCCCTTTTGTAGATTAACTTCAAAATTATTAAAAGGAGGAAAATATATGAGTTACACAGCGAAAGATTACAGCAAATTAATAGGAATGAATGGGTTTGGCGAAACATTGTTAAAGAACCACTTTACACTCTATCAGGGTTATGTGACAAACACCAACAAGGTGATTGACATCCTCAGCCAAATGCTGAAAGAAGGAAAGACAGGGACACCGGAGTTTTCAGAACTGAAGAGAAGGCTCGGATGGGAATTTAACGGGATGAGGCTCCATGAATATTATTTTGAGAACCTTGGCGGAAAAGGTAACTACGATAAGGGTGGAAAGATTGAAAAACTGTTAATAGAAAATTTTGGAAGCTATGAGGCATGGGAAAAGGATTTTAAGGCATCAGGGGCTATGAGAGGGATAGGATGGGTTATCCTTTATCAGGATATAACGAATGGGAAACTCATCAATTTCTGGATAAACGAGCACGATACCTCTCATCCGGCGGGATGTAACCCGATATTGATAATGGATGTTTTTGAACATGCCTTTATGCTTGATTACGGCCTTAAGAGGGCTGACTACATTGAGGCATTCTTCAGGAATATAGAGTGGAAGGCTGTAGAAAGGAGATTAAGAGAAATTTCCGGGGGCGCAGCATCCCCCACGCACTCATAAATATACTAAAAGACTCCCAAGAGATAATCATTAACCCACCTGATGTACTTTCCTTACTCTGCCAATGACCTCACACTAAAAATCTCTTTTTCAGTTAATGGTTCAATGGCAGACTCTGAAACAGTAATTACAGCTATTGTGTCTCCAAGGGCATTAAATACTTCCAAAGTGTACCCATCTTCCCCCTCAGCAAGAGGATGATGTTCAACGATAGTTGCCACATCACCCATCTTCAAGCCTTTTTCAGGTATATCTTCAAATAAAATAACTTCCTCAAATAGCTTATATGTCATTTTTCCCCTCCTTTTTCTGGATACATAGTTATAAATTTTGTCTCCCCTGTTGCAGTCTCTGTCATCCAAATTGTACACACAGCCAAAGCTTTCCCATTTGGTCCAGTTAAATTTCCTTTAATTTCATACAACTGTCCGTATCTTGTGTATTCAGTTGGTATTGCAATAAGCGATAAAATTTGTTTACGCAAGTCTTTTTCCAGTAATTGCCAATTTTTAATTGTATACCCTGCTTGAGCCAACCATCGAGATTTGTCATTTCGTCTTCGTGGAATCAATAGATATTGGGTCAACTTCTCAGGAGCAATCAGAATGTTTGATGGTAGCTTCATTCTTAACAACAGGGAGCTAAAGTTGAGTTATAGAGAAAGAGTAGCATGTGGCCTTTGCTTGTGTCAAATCTTTCAACTATCAATAACAGAAATAGGATAACGTTTTGAAATATAATAAAAAGGGAAATTACACGTTAAAAAACTCCCAAGAGATAATCATTAACCCACCTTAAATTTGGCTCCCTTGCAGCCTTTGTTTCATTAAGTCGTGTCACCTTTGGTTTTAACGGGGATTTTTTGAGGGAATCAGGGTCTTTCTCTGCCCTAACGGCTATATCCTTCATTGCAGCAATAAATCTATCCATTGTATCCTTGCTCTCCGTCTCTGTCGGCTCTATCATTATTGCACCCTTTACAATAAGGGGGAAATAAATAGTAGGAGGGTGAAAGCCATAATCTATTAATGCCTTTGCAATATCAAGTGTTGTAATACCATATTTGCTCTGTATCTTATCAGAGAATACACTCTCATGCATACATCTCCTGTCATAAGGTAGATGGTAGTAGTCCTTCAATTGACTCATAATATAATTTGCATTTAATACCGCAGTCTCACTTGCCTTTTTCAGCCCTTCTGCACCCATAGTTCTGATATATGTATATGCCCTTACGAGAATACCAAAATTGCCATAGAATGCCTTTACTCTGCCGATAGAATGGGGAAATTTATAGTTCAACTTATACTGTCCAACATTATTTTTTTCTATAACAGGGACAGGCATAAATGGTATAAGCTCCCTCTTGATACCAACAGGTCCTGCACCAGGACCCCCTCCGCCATGAGGCGTAGAGAATGTCTTGTGGAGATTAAAATGTAAGACATCCACACCCATATCACCCGGTCTTGCTATACCCATAATTGCATTCAGATTTGCACCATCACAATAGACAAGCCCGCCTTTCCTGTGGACAATCTCAGTTATCTCCAGTATATTCTCCTCAAAGAGACCAAGTGTGTTCGGGTTTGTTATCATAAACGCCGCAACATCCTTATCCATAGCCTTTTCAACTGCCTCAGGGTCTAATAAACCCCTCCCATTTGACTTAAGCTCAATTACCTTATAACCGCAGAGGGTTGAGCTGGCTGGATTTGTGCCATGGGCTGAATCGGGGATGATTACCTTATGCCTATTTTCACCTTTAGATTCATGATATGCCTTTATAATCATCATCCCTGCAAGTTCACCATGTGCACCTGCGGCAGGCTGAAGGGATACCCTGTCCATCCCCCCTATCTCTGACAGATACTCTCCCAATTCATACATCATCTGGAGTGCACCCTGAGATAATTCTTCAGGCTGATATGGATGGATGTTTGAAAAACCTGAAAGCCTTGCAACATCTTCATTTATCTTTGGATTGTATTTCATTGTGCATGAGCCAAGCGGGTAAAATCCGAGGTCAACAGCATAGTTCCACTGGGAGAGCCTTGTAAAATGCCTGACAACATCCACTTCACTTAAGGATGGAAAACCTGAAACCTCGTCTCTGAGCATATCTTCAGGGATGAGATTAATAACATCCTTTTCAGGGACATCACAATCAGGAAATGTACACCCTCCCCTCCCCGCACTCCCCTGCTCAAAAAGAAGCGGCTCATTAAAAATAAGACCCTGTGTGCCAGTAATATTCATATATAACTTATGAATTACAACTAACAACTTACAACTTGTAATAAGAATTGTCTGTGGTTATTAGTTGTCAGTTGTTAGTTAGTATCTATCCCCACTACTGTCCGATTAAAATAGCATAGCCTGTAATGGTTCATCATGAAAGATTAGTAGTCGTTCAGGCTTTAAGGTTAATATATCTATCAAGTTTTTTCGGTCAAAGAGCGTTTCTCGGATAATACGGCTTAAATTTAAG
>JACQBS010000085.1 GCA_016194325.1 Nitrospinota bacterium
TTTCACCTCCGGTAAGTTTCGTCATCAGCAAAACTATACCAGATACGGCTGAAATTCGATGCACCCTTTTATCTCATTGTAATTCCTAAACTTTATTAAGCTTAATTTCTTGACTTCAACTTTATTACGAAAGAACCCAAATTTTTAATCTTCATTTTTCCCTCCTATTAGCTCCCTGATTTCAGGGAATAAAATAAAAAAGGTTGGTGCAGGGCATTTCCTTTCCCTGCCGCCAGCCTTTTAGATTTAAAGAAAAGTTTTCTCGATAAGTCTCCCCAATCACATTTTAATAAAGGAAGAAATCTTAGAGGAGAAATTAGATAGGAACTGAAGAAAATTAATTTAGTGGTGTTATGTGAGTGAGTGAGTGAGTGAGTGCAATTTGAATGCCGAGGCTAATTTCATAGAATTTTACCTCTTATTCTATAATTTGGCTCTAATATACTACCTTATGAAAATTTGTCAAGAGTTCTTCTTGCTTTGTTTTTCTTTGCTTTTTCTTGCTTTTGGAAAACTTGATTATATGTAAGTATTTCTATAAAATACACATGGGAGGTGATATAGGATGAAAAAAATGGTTTTTGAAAGCAAAATATTGCCAGATGGGCATCTGTATTGTCCAGATGATCTTGCGCGGGAAAAAAATGCCCATTTTGAAGTGATTGTAACTTTTAAGGAAACCGACTTACTGGAGGCATCTGAACCCGAAATTGAATTAACTGCTATCAATGACACTTCTGATGATTTTCTTACTGAAGAAGAGTTGAGCTACTATCTCAGTTTAAAAGAATTATGAGTAATTTTAAGCGTGGGCAGATATGGCTGGTAAATTTTAATCCAAGCTTTGGACACGAGTATAAGAAAGTTCGACCTGCTTTAATTATTCAGAACAATGAATATATAGAATTCAGCAATCTGTTAACCGTTATTCCAATTTCTTCACAGATAACAAAACAAACAGAACTTGATATTTTATTGAGGAAAGATTATCAGAATAGGTTAATGACAAATTCTCTGATTAAAACAAAGCAGATTAGCTCATTTGATAAAAGGAGATTTATAAAGCTTATTGGAACCATTGATGAAGAAATAATGAAAGAAATTGAGAACAATGTTAAAAGTTTTTTGCTCTGATGAAGGATGAAACAAAATAATATCATTACATTAACCACAGACTTTGGTCTATCTGACCCTTTTGTGGGAATAATGAAAGGGGTAATGCTCGGGATAAATCCTTCAGTAAAATTTATAGATATCTCTCACCTAATTGAGCCTCAAAATATAATAGAGGCTTATTATACTTTAAAATTCTCCTACAAATATTTCCCATCAGGGACAATACACATGGCAGTTGTTGACCCGGGAGTTGGCAGTGAAAGGAGGCCAATATTAATTGAGTCAAAGGATTATTTTTTTATCGGGCCAGACAATGGCATCTTCTCCTTCATATTTGAAAATAACCCATCAGTAAATGTAATTGAGCTTACAGAGAAAAAATTCTTCCTCCCCCCTATAAGCCAGACATTCCATGGAAGGGACATATTTGCGAGCGTGGCAGGCTGGCTGTCAAGTGATGTAAAACCCTATGAATTCGGCATACCTATTAACAATCCTGTTATCCTGAAACTCCCTGAACCAGCTATAGAAAAGGGAAAAATATCAGGAGAGGTTATACATATTGATAGATTCGGAAACCTGATAACAAATATATCTGAAACTCAATTTCATTCATTTATCAGTGAGAGAGATGGTAAAGTTAGGATAAAGATAAAAAATTTTATTATCCCCTCTATCTGCAAATCATACTCTGATGCTGTCGGACCAAAACCTTCCTCCATATTCAATAGCTGGGGTCTATTGGAAATTTTTGTAAGGAATGGTGATGCAGGCAAAAAGCTGAAAATTAAAAAAGGCAATAAAGTTGTAATAGGTTTATGAGTTTTTGAGTTTGTCGGTAAATTTGGCATAACTCATCAACTCACAAACTCACCAACTCAAAAAGTATGGACTCTTTTCTCTACATATCCTCAGCCTTCCTTTTAGGTGCCTTTCATGCCATGGAGCCAGGCCATGGCAAGATGATTCTCATGACATATCTAATCAGCTCCAAAGGAAGAATTATTGATGCAATTCTGTTAGGTGCTGTTGCAACCTTTACACATACATTCAGCATCCTCATCCTCGGCATATTTACAAGCATCTCGTCCACTGTTTTCATGCATGAGACTGTTGAACGGGTTACGGAAATTATTGCAGGCATACTTGTTCTAATAGTCGGGGTATGGATGTTAATATCAGGATTCAAAAATAATCATATTCATACTGAAGGGCATGGCCATAAGAAGAGAGAAGGATTAATGGGATTAATAACAGTTGGAGTATCAGGCGGTATAGTCCCCTGCCCTGCCGCTCTGGCAGTATTATCTGCCACTGTTGCAGGAGGGAGGGCAACTGACGGATTTTTGCTCGTCCTCATATTCAGCCTCGGACTCGGTGCAGTGTTGATAGGCATGGGGATACTTTTTATAAAGACATCTAAATTCTTTGAAAGGTATATAGAGGGAATATTTAGCAGGAGGTCAAGGATTATAAGTGCGGTTCTGATTACAATACTCGGTTTATTCCTCTTAATAAAAAATATTTAGCTATAGAGAACCTCTCTTATTTCACCTTCCCTATCGGAAACCCCATCCCGCTCGGTGATACTGTCGGATACTGTGCTTTTTTAAATACCTTCTCTGCAAGGGCAGGGACTTCATCGTCAACATAATTTGCAAGCTCCGTTGTCTTCACAAACCCATCTTTATCAGTGTCCGCCTTCCCTGACAGCCCTTCTGCAATTACATAGGTAAAGAGTCCATGCCCCTGATACCCTTCAATCGCCTGCTGAACAGAGGTTGAGGCAGAGAGTATGGTTGAGCCAACAGCACGGCTCAAGACCTTCATTGCTGTATCCTCATTCATGCCACGGGTGAGCATTGCTGTCTGTATGACATCTCCCAAAGCACCTGCACTGCAGGTATCAATGACTATCAGCTTTTTTGTTGTCGGTATATTTGCTATGAGTTCTTTCAGGACATTTTGAGGTATGGCATCTGTCTTTAGTTTTGCTGTTGATGTTGAGCCTACATTTGATGTGATAAGGAAATACTCCCCGTCATCAACAGTCCCATGACTTGCCACATAAAAGACAAATAGGTCATCAGGATTGAGAGTATGTGATGCTTTTAGTTCTTTGATGATATTTTCCTTTTCTGTTTCCTCTTTTGTAATAAGCCTCTTTATAACAATCTTTTCAAATAAAGGTGATGCTACTTTATTGATTGTATCTCCAAAGAGTCCTGCGTCTGCAACTGCATATTTAAGTTCAAGTTTCGGGTTTTTGTATTCATTGATACCGACTATTAGTGCATATAATGAGGGTCTGGTAAGGGTCTTGAATGAGGCTGTTATATCAAATAGGGCATCTGTGCTTTGCATGGTGTTATCACCGTTAAATGCAATTGCCCTGAGCGTGTTCAAGCCATTGATGAGTTTTACGGTATATTTTTTATAGACTCCCTTATCATCTTTAGAGGGGACTATATTCAAATCCCTGCTGCTGTCAAGAACAATTGCAGAGCCGTTGAGATAGAGCCTTATATCGCCAATGCCTCCTCCGACATCGGTAATCTTCAGGGTTACGACCGCCTCGTCCTTATCAAGGCTCTTTGGCGTATCAACGATTGTAACATCAGGGGGACGTTTAACATCAGATAGTTTTTTAAATTCTTTCAAAGACCCGCCTGCAAGCTCTGCTTTAACGAAATCAGGACGGTAGAATGATTCTCTTAATTGCGCTATCGTATAATCCTTGCCACCTACTTTGACACCCAGATACTGGTCACCCTTTTCAGAAGAGTTGTAATAACCGTTTGGCGTAGTAACGAGCCACTCCCCATTCTCAAAGCCTATGAAGTTTGCAAGCTCCTCGCCGGAGGGGATATTGTAAAGCTTCATGCTTGAGCAGTCGTTCATAACAGCAGACATGCCGTCCCGAGAAAAAGTGGGAATGGTGAAAGAAAATTCGTGAGCACAAAGAGATGATGAAGAATCCAGTATTTCTTTTATATCCATGCCTTGCTCAATATCCCAGAGTTTATATATAGACTTGATGTTTGTAAACCCCGCTATACTTTCACCAGTCAGGACATACCTGCCGACAGGGGAAAGGGAAATATTAAGTCCCTGGGGCTGCTGTGCCTCAACCCTGCCAAACTCTTTGAGTTTTCTTCCTGTAGAAGCATCAAGAAGAACAAGCGAAAAAGTGTATATTATTCCTTTTGAAAAGCCGTGCCCCGTATCCAAAACACGAGGTGCAAGGATATGCCTGTTGTCTGGCGAGAAAACTGCACCACTAAAAAGCTCATTTTTAACTCTCCATATCTCTTTACCAGTTTTGACATCAACGAGATATAAAACTGAGACAAATTTGCTATCAAATAGCCCGACAGTCTCATTTCGTCCTTGATATAAAAGGACATATTTGCCATCCGGTGAAAAATCTTGAAAGAGACCCTCAAATTCCTTTATTACCTTACCTGTTTGAACTTCATAGAGTCTGGCGTTCTTTGATCCGTCAGTAAAGAAGCTACCGTAAGGCACCATGATGTATCTGGCATCCGGGGAAAATGACATGTTTGGAAGAGGAAAAGTCAGAAAACGGGTGCCATAATAATCAGTGAATTGTCTTATCACCCTGCCTGCTGCAGCATCCCAGAGTTTTACAGTGCCCTCATTTCCACCTGTAGCAATCGTTTTACCATCAGGAGAAAAAGCGACGGTAACAACATGTCCTTTATGTCCCTTGAATTCTTTTGTCAGCTTGCCCGATGTTATATCCCAGAGTCTTACTGTGCCGTCCCAGTTGCCTGAAAGCGCGCTTTTCCCATCCGGAGAATAGGCTATATTAGAAGTAAGAAAAGGGACTTCTTTTTTCACCCCCATTGACATCCCTTCACTTTTTAACTGAATCTGCGGAGCCGCCGTGCATGAGGCAAGCAAAACCACTCCTAAAAAGCTAAGGAAATAAGTCAGATTGCTTCGGGCTAACGACCTTACAATGACATCATTACTTTGCATGGCATTTAGCTGTGCAGACATATTCCACTTCCCTTCCCCCTCACCCCAACCCTCTCCCACAAGGGGAGAGGAAGGAAAAACTGACCCTCTCCCAATACCCCCTTAACAGAGGGAGGAGGAAGAGGATTAAGACATCTTAAATGGTATTACTTAAGTGTCGCCAGATAATCAATCACATCAGTTATCTGCTCTGCTGTCAATTTAACAGGTGTTTTGTGGGCTGACTTTGGTTTTCCTTCTTTCTTAACCCGTTTTTTCAAATCCTGAGTATAGGAATCATTGGCATCCCAGACAGCCTGTGTATCCTCAAGCCATTTTGCAAGCCACTCCTTTGATGCCCTGTCAGTAATACCCTTTAAACCCGGTCCTACCTTTTTCTTATCCCCTGTATCATGGCACGACTTACAGTTTCCGACCTTTGTATTATTAAATACAGCCTGTCCCTTTACGGCATCTGCTAATACAAATGAAAAGTTAAAAAAGATACCTGTAAAAACTAATAATAATAAACTTAAGTATCTCTTCACGCTTACTACCTCCTCTCTTTAAATTTTCCACCTGCATTAATCCCTTATTTTTTCAGTAGTAATATATAATCTTATTTGGAATCTTTCAATACCTTTAAAATAATAATATGCCTTTTGACTACTATGTATTTTTATGCTATTATTTTTAATACAAACAAATAGGAGAAATAATGGAAATTGAGAAAAGTGCAACATCTAAAAGATTTAGTGATTTTGGTTTGAGCAGTGAGGTGCTTCAGGCTATATCAAACATAGGCTTTGAAGAACCGACACCGATACAGGAGAAGGCGATTCCTATTGTCATGCAGGGGAGGGACATCATCGGTCAGGCACAGACAGGGACCGGCAAGACAATGGCTTTCGGCATTCCCATAATTGAACGGATTGACCCGAGAAAATTCTCCGTTCAGTCTATCATCCTGACACCCACAAGAGAGCTTGCAATACAGGTCGCCGAGGAGATAAATAAAATTGGCAGAAGCAGGAGGGTATTTGCATTCCCAATCTATGGAGGTTCTTCAATAGAGAGGCAAATCAAGATACTAAGAAAAGGGCTTCATGTAGTAGTTGGAACACCCGGCAGGGTCATTGACCATCTTAACAGAAGAACGCTTACGCTCAATGAAGTAAAGATTGCTGTCCTTGACGAGGCGGATGAAATGCTTGACATGGGTTTTATAGACGATATAACCACCATATTAAACAAGGTGCCAAAAGAGAGGCAGACCCTTCTTTTCTCAGCAACAATGCCCGGAGAAATAATCAATATATCAAAACGCTACATGGTATCACCTGAAAAAGTTACAATCAGTTCAACTATTCTTACAACACCAAAGATAGACCAGATATTCTATGAATTGAGGGAGTCTGAAAAACTTGATGCGCTATCAAGATTAATTGACGCAGAGGACTCAGATTTATTCTTAGTATTCTGCCACACAAAAAGAGAGGTTGATGAGGTCTCCTCAAATCTTAAGAACAGGGGATATGAGGCAGAGGCAATACATGGTGATTTCAGCCAGTCGCAGAGGGAGTCTGTCATGAGACGGTTTAAAAGCGGCATGATTGATGTCCTTGTTGCAACCGATGTCGCTGCGAGGGGGATTGATATAAGCAATATATCCCATGTCGTAAATTACAGCATACCTCAAAACCCTGAGGCGTATGTCCACAGAATCGGAAGGACAGGGAGGGCGGGGAGGGAGGGTGTTGCAATAACCTTTGTAACGCCGAGAGAAGAAAGGCAGTTAAGGCTTATTCAGTCTTTTGCAAAGACAAAGATAAAAAGGGGAAAACTCCCGACCCTTACAGATGTCATTAATGCAAGGATTGCGGTATTGAAGGACAGGATGCAGGAGTTCATTGATGATAAAAAATTTGATACATATTTAGAACTCGCAAAAGGGGTCATAGACGGCATTGAGCCTATTCATGCTATTGCATCCCTTCTAAAATTTCAGTTAGAGGGGATTGGGCAGGGTGAAGAAGCTTCTGAGGGAGAAACAGGCGCAGCCCCCGGCATGGTAAGGCTTTTCATGAATGTGGGGAGACAGCAAAGGATAAAGGCGAGTGATATTGTAAAATCAATAGCGGAGAAGACAGGCATCTCAGGAAAGGCTATTGGGAATATAAATATTTTCGACAAATTTACATTCGTTGAGGTTCCGAAGGATAAGGCTGAAAAGGTAATAGAGGCAATGCACCAGAGTATGCTCTCAGGAAAAAAGGTGGCAGTGGCAAAGGCAAAACCAAAGACAGGTTAAAAAACTTCTGTAAGGTAGGGTTAACCTATTTTGGACTGTTCTGGGAACAGTCTCTACATAATTACTTCTGATTTCAACCTGAATTATACATTAACCACAGATGAACACAGGTAAACACTGATAAAAAGTGAAATATATTTTTCTTTTAATTCATTGAATAATCTGTGTTAATCTGTGTTTACCTGTGGTTTCACGCATTTTTTGGGTTCAATCACTCCTGTATATAATCAAGCCGATGAAAATATTTTTCAAGAAAAAGGTATTCCAGTTAAGACCTTTTCGGGAAGCCGTAAAATATTTCTCTATTAAAAACAGGCTGAAACGACCGTTAAAAGTTACAATAGAGATTACCAATGCCTGTAACTCCGATTGTATTATGTGTCCGAGACAGTCCATGACCCGTCCTGTTAAAAACATGGATTTTGAACTTTATAAAAAGATAATTGATGACTGCGGAAAAGTTGGTGTAAAAATCATACAGCCATTTAATTTCGGCGAACCCCTTATGTACAACAGACTCGGCGAGTTCATAAAATATGCAAAGGAACATACTAAAAGTAGAATCCAAATCAGTTCTAATGCTGCCCTTCTCACCAATGAAAAGGCAATGGAACTGCTTGACTCAGGGCTTGATAGAATCAACATTGATATAGATGGATTTACTAAAGATACATTTGAGAAGGTCAGAAAAAATCTTGATTTTGATAGGGTTGTTGAGAATACAGAGAGGTTTATAGAACTGAAAAAGAGGCTGAATAAAAGGATATTTATAACAATTTCAATAATAAATATGGATGAGACATCAGGAGAGATAGTGGAATTTGAGAGATACTGGAAACCTCGTGTTGACAGGGTTCTTGATGTAAAATATAACACATGGACAGGGTCTGTAGAAGATAGGAACGAATCTATAAACAACAGCAAAAGATTTAACTGTCCATGTAAAATGCTGTGGGACCAGATGGTAATCCTTCAGGATGGAAAGGTTGCCCTATGCTGTCTTGACTATGACGGCAAGGTCATAGTTGGTAATATGAAAAATGAATCCATCTTGAATATCTGGAATGGTAAAATTCTTAATAACTTGAGACAGAAGCAGATTGAACTTAAATTTGATGAAATCTCCACATGCAGGGCTTGTAATCAGTATATATACATGGAGGGGAGCCAGTGGCAGTATATGTGGGGAGGGTTTTGAAAACCATTTAGCCGCGAATTTACACAAATGGACACGAATAAAAAAGATTCATATAAAATTGGCAATAATTCGTGTTCATTCGTGGCTTATAAAGGATTTTAATGAAAAGGATTCTTGTAACACGCACTGACCGTATAGGGGATGTGGTTCTATCCACCCCGGTTTTTAAATCCATTAAAAGCAGCTTCCCATCAGTTTCCATATCTGTTCTCGTCAGACCATATACAAAGGATATTGTTACTAATAATCCAAATATTGATGAAGTTATAATCTATGACCCTGAAGGGGAACATAGAACAATAAGGGGTCTGCTTAAACTTGCAAAAGAAATAGAAAAGAGAAATTTTGATACGGCACTTATACTCTTTCTTGATTTTAAGGTAGGATTATTAACCTTTTTGTCTAAAATACCAAGAAGGATAGGTCCTGGAACAAAGCTTGCCCAGATTTTTCTGACCGACAGAATAAAACAGCATAGATCAAAGGTTGATAAACATGAGACTGATTATAATCTTGAACTTACAGAAATACTTGGTGCAAAACCTATAAGACAATCAGATATATATATCCCTGATGAAATTACAAAAAAGGTAGATAAACTTTTTTTATCACTCGTCACTCGTCACTCATCACTCATCACTTCAATCGTGGGTATTCATCCCGGAAGTGGCGGCTCTGCAAGGAACTGGAAGCCTGAAAGGTATATAGAACTGGCAGAGAAGATTATAAATAAAACAGCCACTACAGTATTTATTACAGGTGGCCCTGCTGAAGAAAAATTGGTTGACGGAATAGTTGGTAACATAAAAGGAAAGGCTTTTAAATACATTAGCTATAGCGGGCTTAAAGAACTGGCAGCAGTTATAAAGAGATTTAATGTAATTGTTGGACCAAGTACAGGGCCAATCCATATTGCCACAGCAGTAGGCACTCCTGTGGTCTCCATTTACTGCCCTATATATGTATGTCAGCCGAAGAGATGGGGACCAATTGGTAGTAATGATATTGCAATTGTGCCCGATGTTCCATTTTGCGAAAAATGTATATTTGAAAAATGTGAATATTACGACTGTATGGACAGAATAAGTGTTCACATGGTATTTAAAGAAGTGGCAAAAAGACTATGAATAAATTACTCCATGAGTTGAAGAAGGTTTCAGGAAGACTTCTATTCCCACTCCTCATCCCCTCAAGAAAGACACACACTGATAAAATTCTCATTTTAAAAAATGATTCAGTTGGTGATTTTTTATTATTCAGCGGCATATTAAATTTTCACATAAAACACTTCGGAGATGGGGTATATTGTCTTGTTAATAATAATTTAGAAGATATGGCAAAATTATACACTAATAATGTCATCGTCATAGACAAAAATAGATACTTTGCATCTATCAGTTACAGGCATCGCTTGCTTAAACAGTTAAATGATATCGGTTTCGGGATGGCTATAAACTCTATACTCAATTCTTCTGAATCAAGGGACATCCTGCAAATATTAAAAATACCGAAAACATATTTATATGAGGGGAGTCTGTCAAAATTGAAAGACTATAATTTTTGGAGAAAAAGGGCGGATATTATTCCATCATTTAAAATATTTGATGATAAGGGCATGTATATTAATATCTTAAATCATGAGATGCATTACATGGAGAAAATATTAAATCTTAAAGTATCCGATGATGATATAAAACCTCATATCCCATTAAAAGATGTTGTATCGGAAACGCTAATCAATAAATTCTCTCTACACAAAGGCAAATATATTGTATTTTCTTTAAGTTCAGGAGATCCAAAAAGAAATTATCCCATAAAGGAATTTATAGAGGTGATTAAACATTTCCATAATAAACTAAATACGAAGGCTGTACTTATAGGTCTTGACCAATATGACCTTGAAGATAGATTGAACAATTTATCTGCTTTTGTTGTTGACCTGAGGAGAAAAACCTCTCTAATTGAAGACTTCGCTATTATCAAACATGCACGATTCTTTATCGGCAATGAGACGGGAATAACTCATGCCTCATGGATAATGGGAGTGCTAACCGTTATGATATACGGAGGAGGTCAGTTTGGCAGGTTTCATCCGATATATAAAAATGGGTATATAGTAAATAAGTATATGGACTGTTATTATTGCAACTGGAATTGTAGATATGATGATACTCCAGTTCCATGCATAAAAAATATTAGTGCTTCAGATATCATAAAACTTTCAGAAGAGATATTATCGTGAATCAAAACGAAATTCTTACCTTTTGCAGGAAGTCTGTAAACTTCGGCTTTTACTCTCTCGCATTTTTTTCTGCCATCTCTATCTCAGCCACCCAAATCGCCCTATCAATTATACTTCTCTCATGGATTATCCTGATGGTTATAGAAAAAAGGCTAATCTTTGCCCAAACCCCTCTCAACTATCCTTTCCTTATCTACTTTTGTATAGTAATTATTGCAGCATTATTGGGCATTGATTTTTCTCATAGTGCAAAGGCAATACATAAACTCTGGATCACCCTTACATTTTTTGCAATGCTTACATTTATTGAAGATATAAGGATGGTAAAGAGACTTATCTATATCCTTCTCATTACCACATCAATTGTCTCTGTCTATGGTGTCCTCCAGCATATCTTCCCGGGACTTGATATAGCAAGACCTGAAGGAAGGAAGGTTGTCCAGTGGACAGCAGAAGGTGGTGTGGCTTCAACTGGATTTTTTGACCATCACATGACCTTTGGTGGATTTTTATTGCTGGTTTTTTCCCTCAGCTTTAGCTTATCCTTAAGCAGGGTGCAGCAGATAGTAAAAAACAAACAGTTTTTTCCCCTGCCTGCTGCCTGTTGCCTGCTGCCTACTATCCTGATTTTCGCAGGTCTAATTTCTTCCATGACCCGTAATGCGTGGATGGGAGCATTATTCGCAATAATTTTCATAGCCATATTTAAAATAAAAAGAAAAATAATCTCCATTTCTGCCCTCTTATTAATTTTTCTACTTATCCCAATAATTTTAAATATATTAAATATAGAATCACCTTTCCTAAATCGTTTCAAGAGTATATTTAATATATCAGCCAATATTGAAAGGCTTTATATATGGAAAGGCACAATAGATATGATAATGGAACATCCTCTTGGTGTAGGGATGGATAATTATAGTAAGGCAATAAACGATTACAGGGGTAAATATAGCCATAAATTTAGTGATGGCTCAGATGCCCATGCACATAATACCATCCTGACACAGGCTGCTGAACATGGAATATTTGGATTGGCAGCATTTTTATGGATATGGATTGTATTTTTTAGAGAAGGAGTAAAGCTACATCTATCTTTACTCAACACTCCAAACTCCGAACCCCATACTTCCATCATCCTCGGTGGCCTTGGGGCAGTTGCCGGCTTTCATCTGGCGGGTATGTTTGAAAACAACTTCGGAGATGCAGAGGTAGCCACAATGATGTGGTTTATAGTGGGACTTATATTTCTAATGAGAAAGATTAATGTAAATCCTAACCTTAAAAATGTCTAATTTTAACCTCAAAGAAAAACCTCTAATAGCCCTAATATTAATCTCAATATTTACAAGTATCTTCTCAGCCTATTTTACCTGTATTCAGGGGGACGAGGGATTTTATCTCTACGCAGTTAAAACTATAAAAGGCTCACAAACATTATATGAAGATGTAAATTACTGCCAGTTTCCAGGATTCCCAGTAATTTTCTCAGTTATCTCAAAAGTTTTTGGAGATAATTTTTACCTCTTACGATTATTCTCTGCAATTTTTGGAATAGGAAGTTTTATACTTGGGTATCTTTCTTGTAAATATTTGGGTGTTTCAAAAAAGGGATTATGGATTTATGCACTTGCAATATCATTAAATACCTACATGATTTATTTTACTACTCTTATAAGACCCATCTCTACTACAGCCTTCTTCTGTTCACTTTCTTTATATTTAATATTAACTGAGCGATATAAAACAAATTCAGGCGTATTTTTAATTCTTCTATTTAGTTGGATGGCTATCTGGTCAAGGTTTACAGCCTTCCCAATACTCATTATCTTTCACCTTTTTCTAATCTACTATTACAGACTCAATTATAAAAAACAATTTTTATACATTCTATTATCCCTTGCACTGGGATTTTTATTCTTCGGTTATTATCTAATAGTTGCCCCTGAGAAATTCATCTTTAATAATCTGACTGCCCATGTATTGTTGTATGAGGGTTTTTATAAATCCCGCACAGGCCAGATTATTGGCAAATTCAGGCATCTGATTGGTCTATCAGATAAATTTTTTGTAATTGTCTTATTAATTATTTTATTATCGACACATTTCAAAGAGGCATTTAAAAAACTACTTCATCACCCAAAAAGGGAATCGTTATTATTAACAATATTGGCAATTTTAGGTGTCTTTTTAATCCACCTTACTCCCCATCGCATATTAAGAGAGCATTTCATTATCATAATCCCTGTCTCAACAGCATTAATAATATTCGGAGTTGACAGACTTTATCCAAAATTCAATAGATACATTATTGGCATTCTGTTTTTATTAATCGGATTACAATTCTTTTCTATCCGTCATCACATCCCCTACTTTGCAAGGGAGAACTCATTAGAAAAAATAACCTTCCAGAAGATGCTTGATATAAGCCAAAAGGTTTCTAATTACAGTAAGGAAGGAGACATGATTATTACACCGGAACCTGAAGTTGCCTACTATTCAAGGCGTGATGTCATTCAGGGACTCGGCTCGGGGTGTTTTGGGTGCAGGTCCAATATGAGCGATGAAATAGCTATAAAGTATGGTTATCTGAATGAAAACCTGTTTTTGAAGTCATTAGACAATGATAAAGTAACAGTAGTCAGTTTTGAGGAAGGGCACTGGTTTTTTAGTGATAAATTTCTCCAAAAACTCCACATTGATTTTGAGCTGATAGAGAGAGTGCCTTATAGAGATGCTTCTAAGCCTTACCTTATTTTTATCCGCAAATAGATTTTATTTTTTTACTATGGGAGTTTTCCAAAAAAACGAGGCAGAGGCTCTAAAATCAGCCAAGGGTGACCTTGAAGTTATAAGAGAAATGAGAGGATTGCTTCAGTAAAAAGATAAATGCCAATTCTCTAATTTTCTGTGTATTTACTTAAAAACCGACATTGTTGTTTTTCATTATCCTTCCTATTTCAAATATGGCTGCAAATTCAATATGTTTTACTGGTTTTATAGGTTTGTTATTTATTTTATTAATAAAATATTTTCCATCGCAATAAACATAATCGTATATTTCACTTATGTCATAAACATTCCCTGTAGTGATTATGCCTGTTCCTTGCGTAATCCCAACAGTTATTGAATGATTACCACCATGAACCCAAGAAATACCCAGTGGTAACCATAATTCAATATTGTGATTAGTCTTATCTTGTTGCCAACTGCCAGCGATTCTGTCTTCTCCTATGTGTGAGATACATTGAATTAATCTATCCCTATTCCAAGGCCATGGTAAAATTAAGTCTTTACTTAGATGAACTTCTTTTATGATGTTTAGTTGTTTTTTTATTGAAAAACAAAGAGTTGCCTTCGTGTGTTAAAGGATAAAATTCGTCGAACAAAATAACATTGGGTCTTAAATCAGGTAGCCTATTTTCTTTAGCAGAGATTAGTAAATGAGTGATGTAATATGATTGCATCTTTTTTCCTAAAATTCTAACAAGATCAATTAGGGCGTTAGGGTTATGTTTGGAAATAGATTCAGCAAATGACATAATATTGGTAAAATGCTTTAGTTTTCTCTTCCCCAAAAAACAAAAATTATTTAATGAAACATCCACCAATTTACTTATCTTTATGTAGTTATTGAAAAACATATTGTTTGTATCATTGATAAAACCACAAAATGAATAATCACTTCTAAAAATAAATGGTTATCTGTGGTTTAGTTATTAGCTGAATCCCAATGCCATGTCAATGAAATTTTTTTTGAATGGGATTATTAAAATAACGCCAGTTCAACAATGAAGTGCAACACTTGGGAAGCAGAAAGGAGAAATGCTATCCTAAGTGTCTATGACAAAACGATACAATCACCTAACCTTGTCTGAAAGAGATCAAATTACGATAATGCTGTATGAGGGGAGAAA
>JACQBS010000086.1 GCA_016194325.1 Nitrospinota bacterium
CTTTTTCTTTTCCAATTGATGGTCATATTATTAATCCTTTGGTTATCTATAAAAAGAGAAAAACTTAATTTAAGTATACGATGTTATTAGATTTCTGAGCATTAAGAATTAGTATACGATGTTATTAGTGCAACCAACTACATTAAGGAAACCGTAGAGCAATGCAGCAAGAGCAAGTAAAACCAGTGGGTCAACCAACCCAACTGATGGAGCGACGAAGACTGACGTGAGTACGAATGAGCGACATAAAAAAGATTTGAACTATTATTAGGATATTGAAAAATTGATTTTTCCGAGAGAAATTATAGGCTCTTGAAAAATGGCTGTCAAGTAATAACCCTAATCTGAAGAATTTGACACACCATAGATGAGGTGATATAATTAATTATAGATTTACTCAGACTTTTAAAGCATTAAACTGTTTGAACTGTTTTAAAAATTAGTCAGTGAAAGTCAGCGGCTGAAACGGAGAATTATGTTTGGAATTGGAATGCCTGAGTTGATAGTTATTCTGGTTATTGTCCTGATAATATTTGGTCCAGGCAAATTGCCCGAGATTGGTGCAGGATTGGGGAAGGGTATAAGGAATTTCAAAAAGGCATCAAAAGAGATACAGGATGAGGTTGAGACTACCGCAAAGCTGAATGAATCAGAGATAAAAAATGAAGCAAAAAAAGGATAACCTTTATAAGAATACCAATTCACCTATTTACCTCTTTTCCCTATCAAAATTTTCTATGTCAAAGTTTTTGGCTTGACAATCATTTCAAGTAAAATATTCTTTCAAGTATAAACTTTGGATATGGAGATTCAATTAATTTTAAAGTATAAGTCGTCTCATTAAATCAAATTGTCTTTGTTAGCTTTTATTAAATGAAGATAATATTGTTTAGAATATCTTATATTTTTAATTAAAGTTTTTAGAAATACTGCCGATATATACCATAAGAGTAATTCTATAAATCCATTTTTTAGAAGTATATTTTAATTGTGAGAGGTTATTCAAATGGAGATAAATCCTTTACAGCCAAATAGAAGTATTACAAAAGAGGGGAGTAGTGTCCCTACTAACAATACAAATTTTAGCAATACAAATACTGCAGATTTGCAAAGATTATCAGGTGCAAATGATACAGTCTCATTATCCCAAGAGGCAAAAGATTTAGCTAACAAAAAAACAGGAAATGAGAATTATATCTATGACAATTCAAAAAACATGACACAAAAAGATGAGAAGAACGATAAACCTTCTAAAAATCTCAGTGCAATGACAAAAAGGTTTCTACACTATTATATCAATGATAATAAAGACCTTGCTATAAAGGTCATTGATAAAGAGACCAGAAAGGTAGTAAAAGAAATACCTCCGGAAGAGGTGCAAAAACTTAAAACTGCCATTAAAAGTATCATGGAGGAGATGAACAATACTGAGGATTTACAGGCAGCGTTAAATAAATTGGTTTAATTTTATCTATTCATGATTGTTTAATTAAAGATATTATCAATTAATGACGATATATAAATAAATTAAGTTGTTTTAGTTTTAAAATGATTAGAGAGGAGGTGGTTAAGAAGAGAGTAGGAGGCGTATCACATGGGGGTGCAATACGGCATCCACACCCGGTAAGGAAGCCCAGGAGGCACAAATAAGAATAATAAATATTGCCCAATAATCACTTTTATTGATAATAATAAATGAATTTGATTATTGGGCTAATACGGAGGTAATTAAATGTCACATATTGGGGGTATTTCAAATAACGGACAATTACAGAATGTATTGCGCACAATAGCGAAAGGCGGTCAGGGAGTAAAGGCAAGTAATTCTGGTGGTGCAGAGGAGTCAAATGAAGTAAAATCAGGGCAACCGAATAATGCCGCAGAAGAGGCAAGTGAGGGCAATAATAAAGGCGTAAATATTAATACAAGAGTATAAGAAAAATCATTTTGTTTTTATAGCCGCATATTACATATTTTTTAGATTGATTCTGAATAACAATGTAATATACAGTAAATTTTTTTAGAGATGATATTATCCCTGAGTTGCCAGTCTTTAGAACTACCTTTGGATGCTGACTGCAATGCGGATACATAATGAGTCAGCGTATTTACCCGTCTGTTTCCGCTTGCCGACCGTGGGATTATTCATCGGCAGCTATAACAAGTTGTATATAATATGGGTAGTTATCTCCCATACTTTCCCACCAACTGCCCCTCTGCCAGTATATGCCCCTTCATTGCCCTTTCCACATCCTGTTTTGTTGCGCCTGCGGGCAGGTTTAATTCAATATCCAGTGCATATACCTTAAAGAAATATCGATGTGCCGGGCCTTTTGGCGGACAGGGACCACCATAGCCAATCTTTCTAAAGTCATTTATTCCCTGTTTTGAACCTTTTAAAACCTCTTTTTGTGTAGGTATATTTTCAAGCAGAGATGTAGTTTCTGGAGATAATCTATAGAGAACCCAGTGAACCCATGTGCCCATGGGCGCATCAGGATCGTCACAGATTAAGGCAATGCTCTTCGTAATTGAAGGCGGCTTGGCCCATGAAAGGGGCGGCGAAATATCGGCGCCATCACAGGTATATTTTTTGGGTATCATACCATTATCCTCAAACGCAGTACTTTTTATTTGCATAGCTGCACCCTCCTTTGCAATGGTATTCTCACCGCTTAGAAGTAAAAGACACAGAGTAATTATGAATACCAATGTCTTATTCATGCATGCCTCCAAATTAACTTAAAAAGTAAAGTCCTTTATCAATTTATGGGCTTGCAAAGATACTTCTCTTATGAGACGAACTATTGATTTACAATGCTGCTTGATTTCCGCGACCTTTCTTTTGGTCACCTGCCAGGCCGGAAGTTGGTTTAATTCCGCATACACCCATTCCTTCTTTTCAATGAGCCAATGATAGCTCACAGCAAACACCTTAATGAGCAGCAATTTATCCTTGCTTATGACGAACAGCCGCGTAACCAGTGCGGTGATCAATCCTTTTGCGAGTATGAAGATCGTAACGCCTTTTGCCACTTTGCCATCGGCTATGAGATAAAGCCCGTATAACTTCGCAGGCATCATTATGAAAAACGGGAAACAAAAAAATACCAACAATAAATATTGATGCTGTTTTGCAATAAACTCTTCAAATCGATGGATAAGGCGTAACCGGCCGAACCTTGCCATTACGGCAAGAATACTGTCCCATACCCACTCTTCGAACACGATCAAGAGAGCTGCGAGAATGATCATGACGAAGTATGTAAAACGTCTCAAGAGATTCTGCTGTTTCATCTGTAATTATCCTTTCGACGCTTGAATTTACCTAAACGGAATAAATCGGAAAAGACCTTAATGAAAGCACAGATTCACACAGGTAAATAATTTTGTTATCTTTTTCCTCTGCGGTGTCGGATGTATTCAAAAACACCGGGGAGTATAGAGATGATAATGATGGCTATTATAACCAGTGTGAAGTTCTTTTTAACTGCCGGGATATTGCCGAAGTAATAGCCTCCGAAGGCAAATATAGCTATCCATGCAACCGCACCTGATACATTATAAACAATAAACCGTTTGTAAGACATGGTTCCTATTCCAGCAACAAATGGTGCAAAGGTGCGAATAATGGGAACAAATCTGGCAAAAATAATAGTTTTTCCGCCATATTTTTCATAAAACTTATGGGTTCGATCTAAATACTCTTTATTCAAAAATCTGCCGGTTGTGTGAAACGCCTTAACCCCCACAAACTGCCCTATCCAATAATTGACCGTGTCTCCTAAAATGGCGGCAACGCTGAGAAGGAGGAAGATTAATTCTATTTTTAAAGAGTTCATTGCTGCAAGAGAACCTGCTGCAAAAAGGAGGGAATCGCCCGGCAACAAAGGTGTAACAACAAGCCCTGTCTCACAGAACACAATGAGAAAGAGTATGAGGTATATCCAAATACCGTAATTCTGGGTAAGCAGATTCAGGTGCTTATCGAGGTGCAAAAAGAGATCAATAAAGTCTGTAACCATTTTCATATCTGATACTCCCCATCAAAAAGTTTTGCAAATCACTCTTTGTTTTTGCGATAATCCATATAGAAAAGATATCCTGTTCCTAATACCATTACGAAACTGAAATTATGAAAGATAATCTAAATGAATCCATTTTATCTCCCCCTATATTATCTATGTTAAATTATAACATATCTCCATCTTTATAAGCCAAGAAGATTGGTTGGCTTAAAAGCTTGCTTTCCCATTCTATATGTAATATTTTTAACAATATTATATCCAGCAAAGCTTCTCCATTCAGAGGAACCATAAAATCACTGGGTCTCGTGTTCGGAGACATCGGTACAAGCCCGATATACACCCTCACCGTTATCATGTTGTTCACGAAGCCGACAGAAGAAAATGTCATCGCCGTCCTGTCTCTCATCGTCTGGACTCTGCTCCTCCTTGTATACGTACAGTATGCCTGGCTCGCCATGAGCCTCGGCAAACGCGGCGAAGGCGGCACAATCGTGCTTCGCGAAATCCTCGTCCAGATGCTCAAGTCGGCACGGCAGACTGCATTCGCCACCATCCTATCCTTCATCGGCATATCGCTTATAATCGGCGACGGCGTCATCACCCCGGCAATCAGTATCCTTAGCGCTGTGGAGGGTATGCTCCTGATACCCGTATTTAAGGAAACAGGAGAGAAAACGATTATACTTGTCGCCGCCCTCATTGCCATTGCGCTCTTTGCTGTCCAGAAAAAGGGAACGGAAAAAGTAGCCGGTGTATTCGGTCCGCTGATGCTCCTATGGTTCTTATCTCTCACCGCCATCGGCATTGCATCAATCGTCCACGTTCCTGCAGTGCTCAAGGCAATAAACCCTTACCACGCGTTGCATTTTCTATTCACGGAGAGCGGGGGCGGGATTGCAGGTTTCTTCGTCCTTTCCGAGGTCATTCTCTGCGCCACAGGCGGTGAGGCGATCTATGCAGACATGGGACACCTCGGCAGGGAGCCAATTGTAAAAGCATGGTATTTTGTTTCCGCCGCACTTGTTATAAACTACCTCGGGCAGGAGGCCTTTGTAATCCGGCACCCCGATGCAAAGAATGTGCTCTTTGAAATGATCTTTAACCATGCCCATTTTCTCTACATTCCATTTCTTATCCTGAGCATAATGGCTACTGTAATCGCATCTCAGACAATGATCAGCGGTATGTTCTCTATCGTCTACCAGGGCATTACCACGCGGATCATGCCCATGTTCAAGGTTGACTATGCCTCTATAGAACGGAGGTCCCAGATATATATCGGGTTCGTCAACTGGTTCCTTCTTGCTGCCGTAATCTACATCATGTTTGTATTCAAAAAATCGGCAAACCTCGCAACAGCATACGGATTGGCTGTAACCGGCACCATGATGCTGACCGGCATCATGATGACATGGATATTCATCTTGCAGAAGCAATATGTTCGAGCAAGCATCGCATGCTTTGTAATGCTGATTACGACCGCCTTCATGGTCTCTAACACCTATAAAATCCCGCACGGAGGCTACTACTGGTCAATCATAATTGCCGCTATCCCCTTCGGTATCATTTTTTCGCCAAAGATACAGAAACATTCCCACCATATATCGTCCATACCATGTTCAAGAACAATATCATTGTCTCCATAGTCCGGTGCGATGAACCCTTCGGCATCACATGGTTATTTAAAGAGGATCCGGCAGCGGGCCTGCGGCACTTTGAGATACAGATAGGTTACATGGAGATACCGGATATGAAGGAGATACTACGCTCGGCAGGGATATCGGAGAAGACCATCTTCTATGGAATCGAAGATATCGCTGCCACAAACATAATCTGGCAGGTTTTCTCCATCATCAAAAAGTTGACACCGAACATTGTGCAATTTTATAAACTGCCGGCAAACAAGCTGCACGGGGTGGTAACACGTGTCGAGATGTAAACGGTATCCCCTATAACAGGAGCAGTTGACAAAAATGATGGAGTTACTTGACTTGCCCATAAGACAAATGCTATATCTAAAAAAACGATTTTTTTATCTATAACAATATAAAAGATGAAGATTTTATCCTCTATTGAAGACAATATAACGATTCAAAAGATATAGAGAGATATTCTTTTCACTGGAAACTATATACCAATACCCTATTTTATTAACAATAATTGTTAATAAAATCTTAATTACATGACCCTTTAACCTATCCATATTAAGTAAGTATTAGTTTGCATAAAAAATAGGCAATTGCCGTTCTAAGATGATTTTAGCGTTATTGATTTTATTGGTATTTTCAGGCGTTTTTGAGGAGAGGGAATATCAGGTTAGGCAGCCTATAAATCAGGGGTATATTTTTGTTGACCTGATTTTTGCAATCTGATATAAAGTAATCGTTCATATAGGTTTTCATATAGCATCAGACTCTTTAGAATAAGTTCTTTCCTAATTTCATTCACATTATGGTTAAAGAGCGCAAGACTAAAAAGCAGCCTATTGATGAATTAACAGACCTCCGAAAAAAACTCACCAATCTGCAAAGGGCAGAAGCAAAATGTAATGAGCTTGAGCATTGGTTTAGTGAGAGAGTTGCACAGCTTGAGACAGCCATAAGACAATTACAAAATGAAATTACCGAGCATAGGAAGATAGAAAAAAGTCTGATTGAGTCAGAAAGACTCTATCGCAATATTGTTGTCCATTCTAAAGATGCCATCATCACAGTAAATCAGAGTGGCGCAGTAATTTATGCAAACCCTGCATGTGAGTCTATTTTTGGTTACAGTCCGGGGGAGTTCATCACAGATTCCAGCCTTGTAACAAGAACCCTGCATTCCGATTATCAACAGCAGTTCAATGACTTCTGGGGTGAATACAAAGCCAAGAAATTATTCCCGAAGGAGAAGACTGAGTGGGCAAGGCTCCATAAGGACGGACACACTATCTGCACTGAAAATTTTTTCTCAAATGTATTTGATGATACAGGTGATATTATTGGTTTCCAGATTATTGTAAGAGATATTACAGACCGAAAGCTAATAGAGATGAGGCTGAATCTGCAATATAACATTGTCCGTATATTGTCGGAATCCATCAATGTTAGCGAAGCCATGCAAAAAATACTTCATGTTGTATGTGAAAACGGCAGATGGGTAATCGGCGAGATATGGCTCATTGATAAAGACAATGATGTGCTTTGTCTGGACACTATTTGGAATAAGCCTCTCCTTGAAGCCTCAGAGTTTGAGGCAATAAGCAAGAAAATCACCTTTCAAAACGGGATTGGACTCCCCGGAAGGGTGTGGGAGAGCGGAAAGCCTGCATGGATAATAGATGTTGGGGCTGATACTAATTTTTTGAGATGGTCGATTGCATTAAAGATTGGACTGCATAGTGCATTTGCCTTCCCGATTAAGAGCTCAGGTGAAGTTATGGGAGTTATGTCATTCTTCAGCCGTGATGTAGAGCCGCCCGATGATGATATGCTTCGGATGTTTGATGCAATTGGCAGTCAGATTGGTAATTTTATAGAGAGAAGGAGGGGTGAAGAGAATATCAAGATTATTAATCAGGAGCTTCAGGCATTAATCCATGCCTCCCCTGTTGCAATCATTTCGCTGAACTCTGATAAGAACATCACAATCTGGAATCGCTCTGCTGAGCGAATCTTCGGATGGACAAAGGATGAGGTAATAGGCAAGCCTGTTCCTTTTATCCCTGAAGATAAAAGGGCAGAGTTTCAATTTTATTGCAATCGCGTCTGGAATGGCGAGGTATTGGCTGATATTGAGATTGTCCGCATGAGAAAGGACGGCTCAAGGATTTATGCAAGCCTCTCAGTTGCACCGTTATTCAATGATAAAGGCGATGTCAATGGCCTTATGGCTGCAATTGAGGATATTACTGAACGCAAAGAGATGGAAAAAGAACTTAGGAAAATACACCTGCTTGAATCAGTAGGAATACTTGCAGGCGGAATCGCACATGACTTTAACAACCTCCTCACTGCAATACTGGGCAACATATCACTTGCAAAGATGTTTTTAAATCCAAAGGATAGGGCTTATGGTAGATTATCAGTTTCAGAAAGTGCCTGCGAGCAGGCAAAGGAGTTGAGCTACCGCCTGCTTACATTTTCTAAGGGCGGGGAACCTATAAGGCAGCCAACATTAATATCAAAGTTAGTAAAAGAGACTGTAGATTCTGTTTTGGCCAATACAAATATAAGTTGTGAATGTAATATTCCTGATGACCTTTATCTGGTTAAAATAGACACTCAGCAGATGAAACAGGTAATCTCTCACCTGATTAAGAATGCATTAGAGGCGATAACCGATAACGGACTGATTAGGGTCTATGCAAAGAATATTACTATTTCTAAAAAGGACAATCTCCCGATTGAGGAAGGGGATTATGTAAGACTATCGGTAGAAGATAATGGAAGAGGAATACCTGAGGAGAACCTGCCAAAGATATTTGACCCTTATTTTTCAACAAAGGAAATGGGGAGCGAGAAGGGGATGGGGCTCGGACTTTCAATCTGCTACTCTATTATAAAGAAGCATGAAGGATTCATAACAGTTGAATCAACTGCAGGCAAGGAAACAACCTTTCATGTGTATCTTCCAGGTTCAAGAAGATTGTCAAATGAAGGAACAGATGAAGAAAGCAAGGCAGCAGGCATCGGCAGGATTCTAATTATGGATGACGAGTCATTCGTCAGGGATGCTGTCGGCAATATACTGAAATATATTGGATATGAAGTTGAATATTCAGCAAATGGAGATGAGGCAGTTGAACTCTATAAAAAGGCAAAGGATAGCGGAAAACCCTTTGATGCAGTCATTCTTGATTTAACTGTGCCGGGCGGCATGGGAGGAGAGATAGCAATAAGAAAACTCCTTGAGATTAATCCTGAAGTAAAGGGGATTGTCTCAAGCGGATATGCAGATAATCCAGTTATGACAGATTTCAGAAAATACGGTTTTACTGAGGCTATCACCAAGCCGTACACCTTTGCTCAGATGAATGATATTATCAAAAGGGTTTTAAACCGCTAATTCCCTGTTAATACCTTATGCCGCACCTTTCAGAAGAAATGCCTCAATGAAACTGTCAATCTCTCCATCCAGCACTGCATCTGCATTTCCAACCTCAATCTTTGTCCTTAAGTCCTTCACAAGCCTGTATGGGTGCAGGACATAAGACCTTATCTGATTCCCCCACCCAATCTCCTTTTTCTCTCCCTGAATCTCCTCCATCTTCTCCTTCTGCTTCTCATGCTCAAGTTCATAAAGGCGGGAGCGGAGTATCTTCATGGCCGATGACTTGTTCTTGTGCTGTGACCTGTCGTTCTGGCACTGGACAACAATGTTTGTAGGTATATGGGTTATCCTGACTGCCGAATCTGTCTTATTTACATGCTGTCCGCCGGCGCCGCTGCTCCTGTATGTATCAATCCTCAAATCATCTTCCCTTATATCCACCTTTATATCATCCTCAAGTTCTGGAAATACAAAGACAGATGCAAAGGAGGTGTGACGCCTTTTATTTGCATCAAATGGGGAAATGCGGACAAGCCTGTGGACACCGTTCTCAGCCCTTAAATATCCGTAGGCATACTCGCCTGATACGGTAACAGTTACACTCTTTATACCTGCGACTTCGCCGGGCTGATAATCGTTTATCTCTGCCTTATAACCCCGCCGCTCTGCCCAGCGGAGATACATCCGGAGGAGTATCTCTGCCCAGTCCTGAGACTCTGTCCCGCCTGCACCGGGATGGATTGAGAGAATAGCATTCGCCTTATCATTCTCCCCTGAGAGCATTGCCTGAAGCTCAAATTCACCCAACTCCTTTTCAATGCGGTTTAATTCACTCTGAATCTCTGAAAGGAGGCTTGAATCCTCTTCACTCTGAAGAAGGGTTATCAACTCACTGCTGTCCTTAATGGCTTTGTCCAGGCTATTCCATCTCTCAAGAGGCTTTTGAAGGAAAGACTTTTCCTTAAGTATCTTCTGGGCTCTTTCATTGTCACCCCAGAAATTAGGCTTTTCTATCTCTTGAACAAGCTCGGTTATCCTCTTTTCTTTTGTAGCGAGGTCAAAGAGTCCCCCTGAGTCTGTTAATCCTCGTTACTAAACTATCCAATTTTGATTTTAATTCTGCCAGCATTGTTCCTCCTATGTAGTGTCAGTTACTGGATACCATATTATTAGTTTAACGCTTTTTCAATCTCCTCTGCAACTCTTTTTACTGCATCCACAGGGTCTTTTGCACTCCTTAGAGGCCTGCCGACAACAATATAATCAGATCCTGACCTTATCGCATCAGATGGTGTTACAATCCTCTGCTGGTCATCATTTTTAACAACTGACCATGAGGGCCTTATACCTGGAGTTACAACTATAAAGTCTTTCCCAAGTTCCTTTTTTACATATTGAGCCTCAAGCCCTGAACAGACAACTCCTGCACAGCCTGCGGACTTTGCAACCCTTGCCCTGTGTAAGACAAGTTTTAAAGGGTCTTGAAGCTCTTCCCTCATACCCATCTCTTTTAATGAATCTCTTGATAAGCTCGTTAATACCGTAACTGCCAATACTTTTGTTTTTCCTGATGCGGCTTTAACTGTTGTCTCCAGTAATCCCCTCCCCTCGTCACAGTGGACAGTAATAAATTCTGCACCAAGGGCATTTGCCGATTTCATTGCCCCCTTTACAGTCTCAGGGATATCATGAAATTTTAAGTCTAAGAAGATTTTAGCCTTCCCTTCCCCTGCTATGAGCTTTAAAATCTCAGGTCCTTCCTTTACAAAAAGTTCTAACCCGACTTTAAATAAGCCAATATGCCCTTTCAAAATCTCTACATATTTTTTCGCAGAATTATAATCTGGAAAATCAAGGGGAAATATTATCCTGTCCTTTGGCTCTCTTATTAATTGCATAATTTCTATTTTAGTGATTTTATTTTAAATGGGCAAGAACTAACTTAAGATTACTGCTTTGCTTCCATCATTTGAAGGAGTGTTGGGCCGTCAATGAATCCGGGGATTAACCTCCCATCAGGGAGTATTATGGAAGGTGTGACATTTATGCCGAGTTGTTCGGTCAGCCTTATATTTTCATCTACTGCCTTAGTATCACAATCTGCCTTTGGGAGTTTCTTACCTTCAATAGCATCATCCAACAGCTTAAGAGAATTCTTGCATAAAATAGTCTTTGATTTTTCATATGATTCAGGATGCACATTTACAAGTGGATAGAGCTTTATATAAAAAGCAATATCCTTATTCTTTTTTATAGTCTCCTTCATCTCTGCATGAAATTTCCTGCAATAGGGGCAATCAGGGTCAGTAAATACAATCACCCTGTTTCTTGCCAACGAATTTCCTATCACAAGGGCATCAGTTAGGGGTATTAAATTCAAATCAATCTTACGGATGGGGGGAGGTTTGCCTATATCATCAATGGGTATGAACCTGTTAATAAGCACCACATATTTTTTACCAAAGTCTATATGAACCCTTACCTTATTGCCATTTTGAACACCCTCCACTTCCCATAACCCTTTCACAGGTGCAGTCTTCACTTCAGAAATCTCTATCTTTAAAATTTTACTTGCCTCATCCTTTGTAAGAGTGTGACAGCTTGCACAATCCCCTGCACATCCCTTCCCCTCAAATGAGAATGAAGCTGAAGGAGAAAGAACTATAGAGAAAAAAATTAAAGTAAAAATAAACTTCATATTACCTTTAAGAAAATTATAAAATCTTTAGCCACGAATAAACACGAATTAACACTAAAATTTTAAAAATCTTTTCTTTTAATTCGTAAATATTCGTGCAAATTCGTGGCTAAAATCAAGTCTTTGTTCCTTAGATTACCTAAAATGAAAGGTGTGACTGCTGTGCCAGTGCAATGTAAGCAGAGGGGAAGATACCCATACGCAATACACCGTATGCGGCTATAACCATTGCAATAATCATTGCAGTTGAGAAAACCAAACTCGGCATTGACTCCGCACCTGACACGGCTGATTCAGGCTCTTTCATATACATTGCTACTGTTATTCTCAGATAATAGTAAACTGATACTACACTGTTTATCACGCCAATAATTGCAAGGCCAATATAACCTGACTTTATAGCGGCGGAAAAGATATAGAATTTTCCCATAAAACCTGCTGTGGGGGGTATCCCTGCAAGTGAGAATAAAAATAAACTCATTGTTGCAGCAGCAACAGGGTGTCTGTAGGCAAGTCCTGTATAATCATCTACATTAACCCTCTTCTCACCCTTCCCCCCGACTACAATAATAATCCCGAAAGCACCTATATTCATGAATGTATATGCCAGCATATAATATAAGATACCGCCGATACCAAGCTCATTTGCAGAAACAAACGCCACAAGCACATATCCTGCATGGGCGATGCTTGAATAGGCAAGCATCCTCTTTATATTATTCTGAACGAGTGCAATCACATTTCCTACTGTCATTGTGAGGACTGCCAATATCCAGATTAAATCAACCCATACACCCTGAAGTGACGGCAGTCCCTCAAAAAATACCCTTGCAAAGGCTGCAAAGGCTGCTGCCTTAGGACCTGCGGACATAAAGGCTGTTATAGGCGAAGGTGCCCCTTCATATACATCAGGAGTCCACATGTGAAAGGGGACAGAGGCAATCTTAAAACCGAATCCCACCACAAGAAGAACCATCCCCATTATGAGAATTGGGTTTCCAAAGTTAGATTCGGATATGAACCCTGAAATCCCCTTGAGGTTTGTTGTGCCTGTTGCACCATAGAGGAGTGCAATACCGTAAAGGAGAAAACCTGTAGCAAATGAGCCGAGGAGGAAATATTTTAATGACGATTCATTGGATGTCAGCCTGTTTCTCGTATAACCGGCAAGGACATAAAGACTTATGGACATCAGTTCAAGTCCAAGGAAGATGGTAATTAAATCCGCCCCGCCGCCCATAATCATCATCCCGACAGTGGCAAAAAGAATCAGGGAATAATACTCGCCGTGATTGATGCCTTCATCCTTCACATATTTCACCGAGATGAGTATTGTCAACCCTGTGCCGAGGAGAAAGATTAATCTGAAGAATCGTGAGTAATTATCAAGAATCCACAGGCCGTTAAATGAATACTCAGTCCCTCCCTCCTGTGTAAATACAAGGAATGTGGCATAGGCTATACCTATAAAACTTATATATCCCAGATGGTCTCCCCCCTTTCCAGCCCCCCCAGGGGAATGGTGGGGTGTAAAGGCATGTAATAGCAATACTATTACTGCAAAGATAGTTACAACTATCTCCGGATATATACTTGCTAAATTAATTGTCGGTATTATTATTTCCATAAAATAAATTAAGGGTTCGAGGATTAAAGTAAAAACCCTTAGCCACTTGAACCCTTGACCCCTTGACCCCTTCTATTTTTGCCTCTCTCTTCTCCCCTGCGTCAATATCTTTTGTATATTTAATCTGCTCAATGAGATGCTCAACTGAAACCTGCATCTTATCCAGAAACGGCTTTGGATATATGCCAATCCATATAATAAAGACAAGTATCGGAATCATATATGCGTATTCACGGAAGTTCATGTCGTTTAGATGCCTGTTTTTATCATTCGTAATCTCGCCAAGAATCACCCTCTGATACATCCAGAGGAGGTATATGGCACCAAGTATAAGTCCGATTGTTGCAACCGCACCATACCAGACATTTAATTTGAATATACCAATGAGAATAAGCAGTTCACCGACAAAACCATTCGTCCCGGGGACACCCATTGAGGAAAATGCTACAACTAAAAGCAATAGTGCAAAGAACGGCATTACCCTCCAGATTCCGCCATATTCTGAGATTAGTCTAGTATGTCTCCTCTCGTAGATAATTCCAACCATTAAGAAGAGGGCGCCAGTGGAAAAACCATGATTAATCATCTGAAGAATACTCCCCTGAATTCCGTGGGCATTAAGTGCAAACATACCAAGCATACAATAACCGAGGTGGCTGACGCTTGAATACGCAACGAGTTTCTTCACATCATCCTGTGCAATTGAGAGTAATGCACCGTATATAATCCCTATGAGTGAAAGCCATGCAATAAAGGGGATAAAATCAATTGTTGCCTGCGGAAACATCGGGAGGCTGAATCTCAAAAATCCGTAGGTCCCCATTTTAAGGAGGACACCTGCAAGGATTACACTCCCCGCAGTAGGTGCCTCCACATGGGCATCAGGCAGCCATGTATGAAATGGAAACATCGGCACTTTAATAGCAAAGGCAAGGAAGAATGCAAGGAATAACCAGAACTGAACACCAAACGGCAGGTTCAGTCTGTAATAGTCAAGGATATTAAATGTATATACGCCTGTCTGTGAATGATTAATGAAATATAAAACGAGTATTGCAACAAGCATGAGGACACTGCCGCTCATTGTATAAATGAAAAACTTGACTGCCGCATAGACCCTTCGGGGACCTCCCCATATACCAATTATAAAATACATAGGGATCAGCATCACTTCCCAGAATACATAGAAGAGGAAGAAATCAAGAGAACAGAATACGCCGACCATCCCTGTCTCAAGGAAAAGGATTGAAATCATATATTCCTTCACCCTCTCCGTTACAGCATTCCATGTAGAGAGTATTGCAAGTGCTGAGAGTAATGTCGTCATAAGGACAAGGAGAAGGCTTATGCCGTCAATCCCCATGTGGTAGCTTATGCCAAACTCCTCTATCCACGGCATCTTCTCAACAAACTGCATCGCCCATGTCTTTGAATCAAAATTAAAATAGAGGGGGATTGAGATTATGAAATTTACGACGGCAGTAATAAATGCAATCCACTGGATGAGCTTATAGTTCCCCTTATTTATAAATAAAATAAGAAGAATACCCACCACAGGTAAATATGTAATGACTGAAAGAATCGGAAAATTAATCATATATTTTACTTAAATAAATAATAGGTGATAAGGACAATCCCTCCCAGGAGCATAAAGAATGCATAATTCCTTACCAATCCTGTCTGGCTGAGCCTTGCAACACCACCGAGGTCTTTCCAGAACCCGGCAATATCATTTACAATACCGTCAATAATCTTAACATCAAATATACGCCACAGGAAATTTGAAAACCTTAAAGTAAAATTTGTAAACCACTTGTTATATATCTCGCCAAGATATTCTTCATAAATTGCAATCGGCTTGTTTGCAACCCACATGAAAGCCTTTGCACCTCTTCTATAGAACCAATCAACATCTAAATTTATAGTTGGCTCCGGGGTAAGTTTTTTTAGTAAAACAAGGAAGCCCAGACCGGTAAATAACAGCAGTTGCATAACCTCTGCAAAATGAGATGCAGTGTAAGGTTCCCAATGAACAGGATAGGGTAGCATGTCAAAAAGGAATTTTGGATAGACACCCAGAAAGTAGCATATAAATGCAGCAATACCCATAGCTAACTTCATATTCAGCGGCGCCTCTTTAGGTTTTATCCCTGAATCCTTGTTAAACCATATAAAGTATGGCAGTTTGAGTCCAACCGATAGGAAGGTACCTATTGAGGCTGTCAGCAGCATCAGCATAATAAAAATGCTATAGTTCTCTGACGCTTCAACTGTCATAGATTTACTTATAAAGCCGCTGGTCAACGGAAAGCCTGAGATTGAAATTCCGCCGGTCACAGTAAAAAATAGGGCAAGCGGCATATATTTATAAAGTCCTCCGAGTTCACTCAGCTTAGACCTTCCTGTCATCTCCAAAACCGCACCTGTCCCCATAAACAGTAATCCCTTATAAATGATATGTGCATAGGCATGGGCAGTAGCACCATTTACAGCCATCTGTGAACCTATACCTATACCACAGACCATGTATCCGACCTGGCTGACAATATGATAGGCAAGAATCCTCCTTGCATCATTTTCTATAACAGCATAACAGACACCGTAGACCGCCATTATGGCTCCCAAAATAGCTAAAATCTCAAACCCGGCAAATGCCCGTGCCAATACATAAACAGCAGTCTTAGTAGTAAAGGCACACATGAAAACTGCACCTGTCACTGTAGCCTCAGGATAGGCATCCGGCAGCCATGCATGTATCGGCGGAACCGCTGCATTCAAACAAAACCCTATCATAATCAGGTAAGTGGCAAGTGTAATTCCTTCCGGGGAGATAACTCCGAATGCGAAATTCCCAACCTCTCCGTGCCTGAGCAATATGCCTGCAAGGAGGAATAGCCCTCCAACAATATGAACTAACAGATAACGAAATCCCGCATCAACAGCCTTTTGAGTCCTTCTATACCATACAAGAAATACAGAGGCGAATGCCATTATTTCCCAGAATATGAAAAGTGTTACATAGTCACCTGCAAAGGTAACACCAAGAGAACTCCCCACATAAAGGTAGGCAGCTACATGCTGCCCGTCATCCTTGACATGAAGACCGTAGAGAACTCCGATGAATGCCATCAAGGTGAATACATGGGCGAAGACCAAGCTCAGCCGGTCAACCTTTCCAAAGATAAGGTCCATACCCAGGAATTGAACAGCCCCATAGGTGCCCTGTGACATCAGCACTACATCTAAAAATGCAGCAGCAGGGACTAACAACAGAAATGTCTGTTTAACCCTCCCTTTCAGAATGGGGATTAAAAAACTGCCCAGAATAAATAAAAAAGCGGGGTTTATCCACATGTTAGTCATAATAATTCTCCTTTTTCATAAGCCACGCATGCCCCACGCCCTTACAAACTATTATCATGATAATGCAGCCTATGAATCCGTAGATTGCCCAAAATCCCCATATCTTTTCACCAATGAATTCCTCTGCATCGTGAGCTTGCCGAACCGAACCAGCATCATGCCCTTTATGGGACAAATTAGCAGACGCATGCTCACCCTGGGGCAAATCAACAGTATGCTCAGTATGGAACAGATGTACTCCAATATCCAATAGAACAATCATTATCAGTGTAATATAGAAGAATCTCCTGAGTTTCACCGAATTCTCAGGATTACCTATATAATCAACAGCCTTCTTAATCACCTGATAACCTCCTTTGCAAGTGCCAGAAAATAATTTGGATATAATCCCAGGATTATAGAGCCTATGGCAGTCAACACGAGAGGTACGACTACAAATGGCACCTCTCTTATCTCCTCATGATGCTCACCATGATGGTGGTGGTCTTCCTTAAATTCCTCAAAAAATGCCTTATAAACTACAGGCAGAAAATATGCCGCATTTAAGACTGTACTTACAAGAAGGACTAAAAGTATAGGCAGCTCCTTTGCCTCAATAGAGCCGAGGGCAAGATACCACTTACTGACAAAACCGGCAACAGGAGGAACACCTATCATGTTCAATGAGCCTATAAAAAATGCTGCCATTGTCCACGGCATTTTTTTCCCAATACCTGAAAGCTGGCTGACCTCAGTCTTATGCGATGCCACATAGATTGAGCCTGCACAGAAGAAGAGCGTAATCTTTGAGAATGCATGGTTTGCAATATGAATTATCCCTCCTGCCATGCTGCTAGGCGTCAGGAGTGCAGCACCCAGTATAATATAGGAGAGCTGACCAACTGTAGAATATGCAAGCCTTGCCTTAAGATTGTCCCTTGTCAATGCGTAAACTGATGCCATAATAATTGTAAAAGAAACTATATAGGCGGTTGTTATACCAAGGTGTAACCTGCTCATCATATCAACGCCGTATATATGGAAGATTACCCGGAGGATGGAGAATACGCCTGCCTTTACAACTGCAACTGCGTGCAGGAGGGCACTGACAGGAGTAGGTGCAACCATTGCAGCAGGTAGCCAGCTATGAACAGGCATTACTGCCCCTTTTGCAAAACCAAAGAGAAAACAGAAAAAGGCTATAAATAATAAGGTTGATTCTGGCGTCCCTTTTAATAAACCATGTGCATTAAAATCAGTTGAGCCTGTCACTGCATAAATTATGAAGATACCTGTCAACAGGAGTGTTTTTGATGTGCTGAATAGATATAAGAAATATTTTCTCGCACCTGCTACTGCCTCCGGTGTCTCCTTGTGGCCAACCAGCGGCACAGTTGCAAGACTCAGGAATTCATAAAATACAAAGAGTGTGATAAGATTTGCCGAAAAAGCAATACCAACGGCAGCAGAGAGACTTATTGCAAAACATGCAAAGTATCTTGTCTGTGCATGCTCCTTCGTTGAACGCATATATCCAATAGAATAGAAGGTCGTAAATATCCATAGGAAAGATGAGATAGTCGCAAAGGTCAACCCCAGCGGGTCTACACGGAATTTAATATCTATCCCCTGATAAAATGTTACTAAGGTATATTCAATGGTATGTCCTGAAAAGACGAGTGGCGCCATTGATATTACAATGCCGAACTTAATCACCCCTGCCAGGACAGACCAGAACTCCCTTACATTCGGACGTTTCCATGACAGCAGTATGAGTGCTGTGGCAAAAACAGATGCCAGCACTGCAAGAAATGGTCTAATTGATATTATTGCCTGCATTTCTACCCTTTCATTAGATTAATGTCATCCACATTGACAGTCTCTCTGTTCCTGAATATCGCAAGTATGATTGCAAGCCCTACAGCAGCCTCAGCAGCGGCTACAGTCATAATCATAAATGCAAATATATGCCCATCCATGTTGTTTAAAAATTTTGAGAATGCGATAAAGGTAAGATTTACAGCATTGAGCATCAGTTCAATGCACATATAGATAATCAGTGCATTTCTCCGCGTAAATACACCTACCGCACCAATCGTAAAGAGTATCGCACTTAAGTATAAATAATGATTTAATGGAACCATCGTTTTACCTCACAACTTACAACCTACAACTATTTTAGTGGTGAGTGGTAAGTTGTTAGTCAACTTTCGCCTTTGCCAATATTACAGCCCCAACTATTGCTGCCAATAACAAGATAGAGGCTATTTCAAATGGAAGCAGAAAATCTGTAAAAAGGATTTCGCCTACAGCCTTCGTAGTGCCAAATCCATTAATACTCCCTTCTACTCTCGCAGGAAGGCTGTCCCCCCCTATCAATTTAACCATGCTTATAAAAACATAACCTACAAGCATTATCCATGCGAACTGTAAAAATATCTTATGCCCTGACAGTCTCCCCTCTTTTTCCTGTATATTCAGGAGCATTATCACGAACAGGAACAAAACCATTATTGCACCTGCATATACAATAATCTGTAAGGCTGCAATCAGATGGGCATCCAGAATTACATACATACCTGACAGGCATAACATCGTAACAATCAGGCTCATAGCGGCAGATACAGGTTTCTTATTCGTAACCATTATTAGTGCCGAAAGAACAGCCACACCGCCGATTATGTAAAACATTATTTGTTGCATAATTTAAGAAGGTTAAGGTTTAGGCTGAGGTTGAGTAAAACCCTGAGCCTTAACCTCAACCTTAACCTTTCTTTTAATCCATGTAATTTGCCTTACCGTATATCTCCCTCACATATTCTATTCTATTCTTTAATCTTGCTACCGGGACTAAAAGTTTTTCCTTGGGGTATATCATATTTTTTCTATCATACTCTGCAAGTCCTATATACTCATCGCTCATCACAATTGCCTCATGTGGACATACCTCTTCACACAGCCCGCAATATACACACCGGGACATATCTAATGTATATGTCACCGGATACCTTTCCTTATTCTCTCTCTCTCCTCCCACTATAGATATGGCAAGGGCAGGACATATCCTTTCGCAAAGACCACACGCAACACATTTCTCTTTTCCGTCTTCCCTCTGCACCAGCACCGGCCTGCCTCGGTAGGCTACATGGATTGTCAGTTTCTCTTCAGGATAATAGACTGTAAATATCTTTCTCTTTTTACCCTCTGGCGGAAAAACAAAACCTATCATGTTTATAATAAAATGTCTTGTCGTAATATACATACCCCTGACTATCTCAGGTATATACAGCCTCTCCCAGAGTGTAAGCTCAATATTCTTTCTAACCTTTTTGGGCTTTAACTTATCTAATGGTATAGAACCAACGATATAATTTGACTTATAACTCATAACTCACAACCCATAACTATTTAAGCAACACCACTAAACCTGTAATAAAAATATTAATCAGTGAAATTGGAAGCATTATCTTCCATCCCAATTTCATTATCTGGTCGTATCTGAACCTCGGCAACGTCCATCTGATAGTCATCTGAAACCATATCATGAATATTATCTTTCCAAAGAATGTAGCAATATTTGCCATCATAAGCATTATAATTGACCCATTCGGCCCTGCAAAACCGAAGAGTGATAAGAGCCTTTCATCGCTTATAAATGGGAGATGCCACGCGCCTAAAAAGAGTGTCGTTATAATTCCGCTTATTGTAACCATCTCTAAGAATTCACCCATCCAGAACATTATAAATTTCATACTGCTGTATTCTGTAAAGTATCCTGCTACGATTTCTGTCTCTGCCTCTGGAATATCAAATGGCGCCCTCTTATTTTCAGCTATGGCACAGGTAAGAAAAAGTATGAAACCAATAGGCTGTAAAAAAATACCCCATTTGAAAAAATCTGTCTGCATTGCACCTATCTCTGTAAGTTTAAGGGAGCCATAGACCATAATAATACCTATTATTGAAAGACCCATTGCAACTTCATAAGAGAGCATCTGAGCAGCCGCCCTCAATCCGCCTAAAAAAGACCAGTTATTATTTGAAGACCATCCTGCAAGGACAGTCCCGTAAGTAGCCAGCGATGCAAATGCAAATACAAATAGTATCCCGACATCCAGGTCGGCTACAACAAGATTAATCCTACGGCCGAATATTTCATACTGTCCGCCAAAAGGCACAACTGCAAAGGTTATCAGCGCCGGTGTCAAGCTTATGAACGGTGCAAGGGTGTGAAAAAGTTTATTTGCACCGGCAGGAATAAAATCTTCTTTTGTTATAAGCTTTATGGTATCAGACAGCGGGTGGAGGAGTCCTATCAGCGTAAAACCAAAAATATCCGCCCTATTTGCCCCAACCCTGTCCTGCATTACAGCACTCTGTTTTCTCTCAACCCATCCAAGTATAGGGGCAAAGAAACCCATATTTACTCCAAATACAAACAGTATCTTTGCTATCGCCTCAATAAGATCTGCTATCATAAAAAAAGTGTCAGAGTGTCAGAGTATCATAGTGTCAGAGTCTTTAATTCTTTGACTCTTTGACACTTTGACTCTCTGATACTACCTTATCTGTCGCACTCTCCCCCTATCATATGTATCATATCAAAGGTTGGGACTATATCTGCGATTAATGCGCCCTTAATCATCCTCGGCATCGCTGCAGTAAGTGGAAAACATGGAGGCCTTACCCTGCATTTATAAGGCTTGCCGCTCCCGTCACTCACAAGATAAAAACCAACCTCACCGTTTGCACCCTCTACCGGAAAATAGACCTCACCCTGAGGCACTCTTATACCCCCCGTCACTGTCTTAAAGTGAAAGATAAGAGATTCTATCTTTGTATAAATATCATCCTTTGACTGCCACCTGTATTCCGGCATATCCACATTTATTGGACCATCGGGAAGTTTATCCAATGCCTGCTCTACAATCCTCATACTCTGGTTTATCTCCTCCATCCTCACAAGATACCTGTCAAAATTGTCGCCCTTTTCACCAATCGGGATTTCAAAGTCTATCTGGTCGTAAACAAGATATGGCTGCGCCTTCCTAACATCATAAGGGACTCCGCTTGCCCTCAGGCATGGACCGGTAAACCCCCATGCTATAGCCTCATCAGGCGGCATTATACACACATCCTTGAGCCTGTCAATAAAAATCCTATTCTTTGTAAGGAGTTTATCAACATCTATCCATAATTCACGACACCTTTTAAACACCTCTTTTGTCTGCTCCTTAAATCCATCCGGAAGGTCATTTTTAAGCCCGCCAATCCTTACATAATTTGAAGTAAGCCTTGCACCGCAAACGCTCTCTAACAGGTCCCATATCAAATCTCTTGCCTCAACGAAATACAGAAATGCAGTAAACGCACCGAGTTCAAGTCCGCTCGCTGCCACATTTGTAAGGTGGTCTGCCAAACGGGATAGTTCACTGACAATGACCCTGACATATTTACATCTTTCAGGGGTATCTATGCCTATAAGTTTTTCTACAGCAAGGGCATACCCAACATTATTAATAATCGGTGACAGATAGTTAAGCCTGTCAGTATATGGAAAAACCTGTTCCCATGTACTGTTCTCACACATCTTTTCAAAGCCCCTGTGCAGATACCCGATTTCAACATCAAAATCAACAATGGTCTCGCCATCAAGCGTAACAAGGAACTTGACAGTCCCATGGGTCACAGGGTGTGACGGACCCATGTTTATAACCATGTGCTCAGTATGTAAATTCTTTGCCAAATCAGTCATAAGTTAATTCTTCGGTCCTATCAAGGGCTGTCTTCCCCTCACAGGGTAATCCTTTCTCAATGGATGTCCTTCAAATTCTTTGTATAAGAGTATTCTTTTTAAATTTGGATGCCCTTTAAAAATTATTCCGTATAAATCATAAGCCTCTCTTTCAAACCAATCCGCACCAATCCATACAGGAATAATTGAGTCAATTGTGCAGTCAGATTCAGGGACAGGCACCTTTATTCTTACCCGCATGTTATATTTAAGGGAATAAAGGTGATATACAACTTCAAATCTCGGCTCCCTCCCGTAATAATCTACTGCTGTAAGGTCCATCATAAAATTGTAGAGGAGTTCATTATCATCCCTTAA
>JACQBS010000024.1 GCA_016194325.1 Nitrospinota bacterium
ACCTCCGGTAAGTTTCGTCATCAGCAAAACTATACCAGATACGGCTGAAATTCGATGCACCCTTTTATCTCATTGTAATTCCTAAACTTTATTAAGCTTAATTTCTTGACTTCAACTTTATTACGAAAGAACCAAAATTTTTTACTAATACTTAATTTATGAAATGCCGATATTTAAGTCAAGAATATCGGTGGAAAAGTAATGGAGGTGTTTATGAAAAAGATAATTTTATTTGTCTTGTTAATAATTCTTTTTTCATGTCAATTCACCTTTGCAGATGATGCCAATACTTATAAAAAGAAGAGGCAGAGGGAAGTCCTTTCATTATCCTATACAATGTTCTTCAACAATCACCGTTATGATGAGATGAGCATTTACCTGTCTACTATCCAGAAAGATAGAGAAGGTTATCTGAAGCTATACACTGTTGTGGCAATGCTCGCAAAAAATCTCGTAGGAGATGGCTGGTTTATAATTCCTGCAAATTATCAGCAGGATTTTATAAGGGATAAAACAGATATAAACGTTATACAGAGAATAGATGGCATACAGGTTGTTATAAATAAAGATGGAACAATGGTTGGAAAGGTATTCGCTTTCAACCAAAAGCCGACAGATATTGTAATGGATGTGCTTTGTAAGTTATTCGGAACGGCGGCTTAAATAAATAACAAGCTACACGTTGAAAGAGTCATTTCTATTGACAGCCTATCTTCTCAAGGTTTAAAATCTGCCCATATATACATGTCTCTCATGCAATATTGTTATTTTTTTGACCCAGGAGTAGTAAAAGACAGAAAGTGTATAATGACTTGTTAAACGTAAAAAATGATGAACGAACATAAAAACCCTGATTTACCAAACGAGCTTTTCAAAAGAATTACTCTCGTTCGCAGAGATATTAGCAACCTACTCTTTCACTTCACTCGCAAGCCATTTGACCAGTTTATTAAAATAAAACTTGGCCAAGGTACAATGGGTATGTCTGGTTCAGCAAGTGCAGTACTCAAAAAAATTTTATATGAGGGTGGTTTGAAGGGCACATCTAATTGGAGCTATGGTCAGACTTGCATTTGCTTCAGTGAGGCGCCAATTCAAGAATTTAACTCGATATTTTCATTGGTTGAAATCGCGGCATCTAAAGAAGAAAGTCCGAGATATGAGCCATATGGAATTGGTGTAAGCAAGAAATGGCTTTTTGCCCAAGGTGGACGCCCGGTTATCTATGACCACCCAGACGCCTTTAATTCTATCCCTGAAGACCAAAGATATCGTTTTGTGCCATATAAGGTACTGACTTTACATGGGAACGGGAATGGAGAATAAAAACAGATTATCTTCGGCTAGACTCAAAAGAAACGTTAGTCGTTGTTCCCACGTCTGACGAGGCTTTTGATCTGGTATATGAGTTTGCAGATATCGAACCAGATGGCGATTCGGATAACTTCCCATCAAGTATTTATCATGAACCTAGGTGGCTTGCAGTATCACTGGATTTATTTGGTTTTCGCTAATCATAATAGAAAATTGTAGTTTTACCAGTGGCTGAAGAAGAACTGACAAATCCGCTGTTATCCTTTGCAAGCCTTTTAGCCGCGTCGTTATCCTCTAAAAACCGACAAAGTTTTATTTCCCTCACACCACTCCCTTGCATTCTGAAACATTTTGAGCCATGGTGATATTTTTACAAAGTTTTTTACTTACCGCAGCACCGCTCTTAAGACCTTTATCGCTATCCTCAGTTTTTCCTCATTAACATCTTTAACAAATTTGTTAGATGATTTGCATTTAAGCCCATTGTGTGCTAAATTTTCTGCAGATAGCAAACCCGTTGGAGAGATTTTATGGAGACATGCGTTTTAGTAAACAATATTGAAAAATATAGCGGTAAATATGTGGCAACAAAAACTTTTAAGGATAAGGATGTAATTAGCTTTGGCGATGATCCTGTCAAGGTATTTAACGATGCAAAAAAGGCAGGGGCTGACGATCCAGTGGTATTTTATATTCCTGAAAAGGATACAATTCACATATATCTATGCCGATAAGAGAATGTCCTTTTACATTCTGCGGCAACGACATTTACCGTCCCATCTTACCAGTAAGAATAATTAACCCACATACAAGCGGAAATTATAGAACACACGGCATAATTGATACTGGCGCAGATGAATGTGCAATACCATCAGCTTATGCCCCTATATTAGGTCACAATTTACAGGCTGGTCAAACAAAAAGAATTAGAACCGGCAACGGAGTAACAGTTGCCTATGCACATACAACAAAGTTTGAAATTTTTCACCCTGAAACCACAGAACTCTTATACACTATGGAAGATACCCCTGTAGATTTCCTGCCAAATTTGAATGTAGTATTGCTGGGAGCAAACAACTTTCTGAGCCGATTTATATTAACAATAGACTATCCAAACAAAAGATTTTCAATAAAGTATCCATAAAATTCTATTGACAGCCATTCTTTCCTTCGATAAACTCAGGGCGTGCTCACGTTCTATACTCTGCCCTGAAATGCAATATGTACAAGGCTCTTATGCAATATTGTTGTTTTTTTTGATTCAGGAATGCTAAAAGACAGAAACTGTATAGTAACTTATTCGCCCTATCGGGCAAGTTTGAGAAGAGGAGTTTGAACGTGGAAAAGATACGCTGGGATCAATCATTCAGTGTCGGCGTTGCGAAACTCGATGAGCAGCACAGTAGCATCATTGACATGATAAATCTGCTTATAGAGAACGTCGAGCCAGACATTCGTTCCGAGCCAATCTCGGAGACCCTGACGAGAATGACCAAATACGCAGAGGAGCACTTCGAGATGGAGGAGCAACTCCTCGCACAGCACGCATACCCTGAACTCTTGAGTCATAAGGAGGAGCACGCGGTCTTTTGCAAGAAGACGGCTGCTTTCTGTCTGGATACGATGAGCTATAAGACTTCCGTACCTGAGGAAATCCTTCTCTATCTCAATGACTGGTGGACAAACCATATTCTGACAATAGACATGAGATACAGTTCTTTCTTCAATGAGCGAAATATCACATAACGCGAGCTAATAAGGCGATACATCTGCCTCCCTCCTCTGGCGTTAGCAGCTGACCACCATATCGTTACCATCTAAAAACTGGCAGGGGATTATTTTCCCTCACACCACTCCCTTGCATTCTGGAACATCCTGAGCCATGGAGAAGCCTTAAGATTTTTCTTTAAATCTTCAGGCATCCATCCCCAATGCCATTTTAGGAATGTCCTTTCAGGATGGGACATCATGGCAATATGTCTGCCATCAGGCGTGCATAGTGATGCGATACCCAGAGGCGAACCATTTGGGTTAAATGGATATTTTTCTGTTATTTCTCCACTGTCATCTGTGTATCTGATTGGTGCAAGTTTTTTATCTATAACTTCTTTTCGCATTTTCTCATCAGGAAAATGGGCAAAGCCCTCTCCATGATTTGTCCATACTCCTAAAATAGAGCCTTCCATCCCATTTAGCATTATTGAAGGGCTTTCAATAATCTTAACTGTTGCAAATCTGGACTCAAGTCTCCCAGATTTGTTATGAATAAACCTCGGCTGGAGTTTATCAGAAATCCCCTGCCAAGGAACCCATCCAAGCAGAGCCATTAATTGACACCCATTGCATATTCCGAGGCTGAATGTATCGGGTCTATTATAAAATTTTTGAAATTGTTCATAGAGTTTTTTATTGAATCTTATAACGCCTGCCCATCCTTTGGCTGAGTCAAGGACATCTGCATAACTAAAGCCACCTACAAATGCAATGCCTTTAAACTGTGAAAGGGTTATCCTGTCATTCATTAAGTCTGTCATTGTTACATCCCAGGGCTCAAACCCTGCCATGTAGAACGCAGAAATCATCTCCCTGTCGCCATTACTCCCTTCTTCACGGATTATTGCCACCGAGGGTTTAGTATGCCTTTTTAAAATTACATCAGGTATTTGATCAGGTGTAAAAGTAATTTTATATGATGGTCCTGGTCTATCATAGATAACCTTTTTCTCTTCAAGAATACATTCAGGATTTGTCTGTAACATATTTAGTTGATGACTCGTCTCCTCCCAAATATCCCTTAATACCCTCATATCTTCATCCAGAATAGTTCGGAGTTCGGAGTTCGGAGTTCGGAGATTTATTCTGATTTGTTTTTCTATCAGTGTAGTTCCAATAATCTGATAGGGGACATTCTGCTTTTTAAGTTCTGCAATTATCTCCTTTTCATTTTCAGGGAGATACTCAATAACTAATCCCAATTCCTCAGAAAACAAAAGTTCTATTATTTCCGACTCCCGACTCCTGACTCCCGACCCCTGGCTGAAATTTATTTCAATTCCGCAATTTCCTGAAAATGCCATTTCAAGTAATGTTGTTATAAGCCCGCCGTCACTCCTGTCATGTCCTGACAGAATTAGTTCTTTATCTATCAAATGCTGGATTGCATTAAATGTGTCTTTTAGCAATTTAGGATTATCCACATCAGGAGATTCATCACCTACCTGTTTATAGCATTGTGCAAGTGCTGAACCTCCAAGCCTGTTTTTCCCATTTCCTAAATCAATATAAATGAGTTTGCTCTTGCCCGGCATCTTCAAATCAGGAGTGACAACCTTTGTAATGTCAGGGCATGTAGCGTATGCTGAAATGACAAGTGTCCCGGGTGATTTCACAGTCTCAGTCTTGCCTGAAGGGTGTCTAACCTGTGCCGCCATAGAAAGGCTGTCTTTACCACCGTCCACAGCAATACCGAGCTCAAGCATCATATCCATCATTGCAACTGCAGCATCATAAAGCCTTGCACCCTCTCCGGGGAGTTTTGCCGCCCACATCCAGTTTCCAGAGCATCTTATATCATGGAGTGCGCTTATCCTTGCCCAAACAATATTTGTCAATGCCTCGCCGACACTCATCCTCGCCATTGCAGAAGGGTTGATAAGTCCTTTGATGGGCTGTTCACCAATTGAAATGGCAGCACCTGTTAGCCCAAAATGGCTCTGTGCTATGACTGCCACATCTGAGACTGTAAGCTGTAAAGGTCCAGCACACTGCTGTCTTGCTATTAAACCTGTTACAGACCTGTCCACCTTACTTGTGAGAAATCTCTTTGAACCTACTGATACAAGCCTCAAAACCCTATCTAAATGAGTGGTGAGCGACGAGTGATGAGTGACAAGTGATAGAGGAACTGTTTTTATAGGGATGTGCTCAAGATTGAAGGTCTTCTGAGGCATATCGCCTAAGACCTTTTCAAGATTAAGATTTACAGGTGTTGAGTCGTCAAATTCATCGTAAAGGACAATGTCCCCATCACCTGTTATATTCCCTATTATTGAAAAAGGGAGCTTTTCCCTTTTACATAACTCTCTGAACATATCAATCTTATCGGAATATATAAGGACTGCATCCTGCTCCTGATATTCCGCACCCCATATCTCAAGGACAGATAAGGTATTATCACCAACTATTATCTTTCTTATATTGATTTTTGCACCTGCAGGATAGACAATCTCCTTAACCACATTACAGTTTCCGCCCGCACCTTGGTCATGGATGCTTGCTATCGGGTTTTTATCCCCAAGCTCAACAGACCCCCTTATAACCCTGTTTAATTTTTGCTCCATCTCTGCATCGCCTCGCTGGACTGCGTTGAAATCCAGTTCCTCTATGTTTTCCCCATAAACCATACTTGATGCAGAGCCGCCGCCCATCCCTATGCGATATGCTGGTCCTCCAACCTTAACAACCAGCATATTTTTTGCAGGTGTATCTTTTTCAATATGCCTGTCATCTATCTGCCCAACCCCGCCTGTAAACATTATCGGCTTTATCCATTCCCTCCTCTCCCCGTCTGGAAGTGTGAGTCCAAAGGAACGGGTAAAACCCTGTATTAAAGGCTCACCAAACTTATTCCCATAATCTGATGCACCATTGCTTGCCTCAATCTCTATCTGTAGCGGCGACGCAAGATTTTTTGGATAAATAAAAGAGTCATTAGATTCGCTTCGCTTAACGGCGGCTTCCCATGGGAGGGGATAATTTGGGATATGGAGATTCCCAACACAGTAAGCGGCAGTCCCTGCCACAACAATACTCCCTTTTCCTGTCGCATGGACATCCCTTATTCTGCCGCCTGTCCCTGTCTCCGCCCCTGGAAATGGTGCAACACCAGAAGGAAAATTATGTGTCTCGGCTGTAAATATTATATTGTATTTAACTTCTCTAAGGCTGAAGGCTGAAGGCTTAATACTGTTTTCAGGGATGAGTGTATGAATTTTATATCCCCTGATGGCACTTGAATTATCTTTAAATGCAATGATGCTGTTATTAAGATTTCTCCTATACGGCTCTTTGACAATCTGCATGAGGTTTTCTGGGATATCTTTCCCGTCAATTATGAGTCTCCCTCTAAAAAACCAATGTCGGGAATGCTCGCTGTTTGACTGACTCAAATCAAAACATTCCACATTTGTCGGATTTCTCTTAAGCTCATTTACAAATAGATTGTAGTAATAATCAATATCCCATTCATCAAGCCCAAGCCCCATCTTCTGATTAACCCTTGCGAGGGCTGCTTTGCCTTCCTCTAAAAGTGGAATGATATATACAGCCTCAGGCTTTATCCCTGTCTCAAATGTCTTTAAAGGCTCAGGGTATTGACACTCAGTCATCCTGTCGTGAATAAGATTTAACAACTCTGATAAATTCTGACTTCTGACTTCTGACTTCTGGCTTCTGATTAAATATCTCCTTGACCTCTCTATCCTGTTTATTTTTGTAAACCCGCATGCGTGGCATACGGAGACAACATTTGTTGACCATGCAGTTGTGAAGTTCATTCTTGGACCTACTTCAAAAACAGGGCTGAAGGCTGAAGGCTGAAGACTGAGAAAGCTTTTATCAGAGAAATTCTCTGGTTCAAATGTCTCTGACAGAAGCCATCTTAAGGTATTAAGTTCTTTATCAGTAAGGGGTTCTGATACCTCTATATTGAAGCAAAACTCAGTCTCAATAGTATCAATATCAGGGCTTACCTTCTCTCTAACTATTTTAATAAGATTATCTTCTTTGTATGAAGAAAGGGCGGGCCTGCGATATAAGTTTAAAAGATTTATTTGGCTCACAATCCTCCTTTAAGGTCTTAAGTCATTTTAACAGATGAGATTTTCAATTGACAATTTTTTTTCTCAATGGTAAATTTCATTCATATATTTATGGAGGATAACAATGAAAAATATTCTAATTGCCCTTATTGCATCTGTCTTAATTTTATTTGGCATTACTTCAATATCTGCAGAGACATCGTCATATAAGTTTAAGCATACAATGCATCATGTCTTAGATGATTATACCAATGCACGAATCAGCTACTCTTTAAAGAAATATGATATTTCTGATATATTTCTCAAGCATATATTAGGATATCTCAAAGAAGTCCCCGGTTTTATACCCGATTATAATATGGACGGAGCGAAGCTGGATAAGGAGGCTATTAATAAAAAATTAAATGAGCTCAAACAAAAGATGTCAGACCTCAGAAATGCAGTCCAGAAGAGGGAATTAAAGGAAATAAATAAACAGTCAGATGAAATATTCCATATGTGTGTCGGATGCCACGAAGGGACAAAAAAGAAATATCTTTTTAGAGAGCCTAACGAAGGCAGAGAAACCATCTTTCAGGAATATATGCATAAAATATCTGAAGATTTTAAAACTGCAAGGATATACGCAGAAAGCAAGGAATTTAATGAGACAGAAGAGTATCTCAAATTGATTAATTTTTACCTTAGCTTGCTTGAAGGTATTTTCCCCGATAAGGGTCCTTCAGGTATTATTTTAGACAGAGATGGTTTTGTCCGCCGCATAAAAGATTTTGAGAAGCTCAATGAAGATGCACAGAAAAATATTAAAGAGAAAAAGATGTTTGACTCAGATTCTTTCAAAAAATCACTAAATGAACTTTGTGTAGCCTGTCATGAGCCAGAGCGTGTAAAGTAATCTCAAAACCCTGCAATCTTATAAAGGTAAAGGCTTTCTCTGTCTTTACCTTTACCTGTTTATCACTTAGCTTAACAATTTATGATAATAGGCATACCAAAAGAAATCAAAACAGATGAATACAGGGTAGGCATTGTCCCTTCAGGTGTAAGGTCGCTTGTCCTCGCAGGGCATAAGGTCATTATAGAAGACGGGGCTGGATTAGGCAGCGGCATACCCAATTCAGAATATGAGTTTGAGGGTGCCGAGATAGCCCCCTCTGTAAAAGATGTATATCTCAGGGCTGACATAATTATGAAGGTGAAGGAGCCGCTACCTTCCGAGTATGACATGCTAAGAGAAGGGCAGATACTTTATACATATCTCCATCTTGCACCCGCCCCTGATTTGACAAAGGCACTCCTTAAAAGAAAGATTATAGCCATTGCATACGAAACGGTTCAATTAGATGACGGCTCCCTGCCCCTTTTGATTCCAATGAGTGAGATTGCAGGAAGGATGTCTATACAGGAGGGGGCAAAATATCTTGAGAGGGAAAAAGGCGGGAGAGGCATACTCCTTGGAGGTGTCCCCGGTGTTGCCCCAGGTAAAGTAACTATCATCGGCGGCGGGATAGTCGGAACAAATGCCGCAAAGATGGCAATCGGGACAGGGGCTACTGTAACCATACTTGATGCAAGTCTTTACAGACTCCGTTATCTGGATGACATTTTTGGAGGGGGGATAAGGACACTGATGTCGGACAGCCATAATATAATGGAATCTGTAAAGGAGGCTGATTTAGTTATAGGTGCGGTTTTAATACCCGGTGCAAGAGCACCCTTTCTTGTTACAAGAGGAATGCTTTCAGAGATGAAAGAGGGCTCAGTTATTGTGGATGTATCAATTGACCAAGGCGGTTGTATTGAGACATCAAAACCAACATCTCACAGCAACCCTATTTTTGTAGTAGATGATGTTATTCATTATTGTGTAACCAATATGCCCGGGGCAGTTCCGAGGACATCCACCTTTGCACTTACAAATGCCACATTCCCCTATGCCCTTCAGATAGCAAATCTTGGACTTAAAGATACCCTCGCAAAAAATAAAGCACTCTTAAAGGGTTTAAATCTGGCGAATGGTAAAGTAACACATAAGGCTGTTGCTGAGTCTTTGGGGTATGAATACTCTCCGCCAGAGAATATTTTGGGAGTGATGTAAAACGATTAAAGTTTCTATGCAGATTGATTCCTTCTTTAGACTCCTCTTGTCTTTTGCAGATATTGCTTAGTGGTTTCTTATCATATCTATAATTCGCTGATATGGAATTATTTCATAGCGTGGGTCATAAAGTTGAAAATTTTGTCTAAACATCTTTTCATCCTCTGTTTCGTTGTTTCTATTGCCAATTACGATAACAGTTTGTAGTGTATATTTTTCTATTGGTAACCGAGCCTTATTCCTAAAATCTTTGTCTATAGTGCCTTGATAGGGTCTTTTCTCTTGAGATAGCAACTGTTTTATATATCTCGTTATATCTCCTCTGTGCCGTTCATGTTGATAATGTAAGTCGATTGTTTTATTTAAAGATTTTGTGAATGCCATATTGAGATACTCTGACATCGAACCATTTTTGTTTAAAATTTTGGCTTTGGGGTGCTTTAGTTCTATGACAATAATATCTATATTCATTGACCGTCCATGTACCAATAAAAAATCTGCTTGTTCCTCCTTAGTAACTCTATATTCAGAAAACACTACGCCCTCATTTCGGCAAAAACAATGGCTTAATATCCACGGATTTTCAGTAAAATATTTTCGTAATTTAATCTCTCCCTCACTATCTTGAATCAATTGCTCTATTTGTTCAGCGTATTTTGACCAAACTAATTTATCAGGGAATTCTAAAAACATAAACCTCCGAATCTATAAAACATATTTACTTAATTAGGCTTAACATTTTGGGGATAAAATAAATTAGATGATAGTTTTATTTGCTCAAATTGTTGCTCAAATCATCTGTCTTGTCAATATCCAATTTCTTTAACGCTTAAAACCCATATGCTTTGCTTATTACTTGACTTATACTATACTATCAAAAAAGATAGATATGTGTTTATATGAACCTTAATTCTCTAAAAACAATGGGTAAAAGAACCCTTAAATGGAGTTTACTATTATTTGTTATAGCAGTTTTTCTTTTTGTAATCCAATTTACAACAGCCATTAAGATTATCTACCTTGTCAGTGGAGAGACTTCTGTCGCCGCCGAAAAGAAGGCAATACATGATAGTATCCTACTCTTTGGCAATATTAAAAATATAACCTTATACTTAAGAGACTTCTGGAAAAAACCTGAATTCCATGAGCATAAAATTGACAGCCGATTTTTCGGACTGAATGTTGCGCCATCAAGTTTCCCTGAAGGGGATGACCATATTATAAAAAACCTTTCAGAGATGGGTGTTCAATCTGTTAGAGTAGATTATGGTTATGAATCAAATAAAGTTCATATTGAGAGATTTTTAAACAAACTGATTGATAGTAAAATTGATATCCTGCTTCACCTTGTCCAGTCAAAGGAACAAGCAGGCAGAATGAATGAGAAAGAGGTGCAGGATAAATGGAGAAATTTTTTAGAAGATATAATCTCAAGATTTTCTCCAAATATAAAGAATTATGAAATTGGCTCTGTGCCAAATCGAAAAAAATGGTCAGGCTATACTATTCCTGACTATATAACAGCATTAAAAATAGCATCCGATGTAGCAAAAAAATATGAGGCTCGTAGTGAGCGGAGCGAATCTATTAATATATTCGCACCAAATATACAAGACTTTGAGCCATTCTGGCAGGTGGCAATTTTTGAGGCAATAAAAGATGAGGGCATCAATATTCAAGGCTCTACTGACAACCTGTTTGTTGACAGGGCAATTCAACCCGAATTCTATGATGAGCATGTGCTTGGTGGGTGGTTAAAGAATTCAGCACGAATGGACCTCCTTAATAAATCAAGATTTCTTGATTTAATTTCTGAAGAATATGGAGTTAAAACATTTATATCTTCCTTCACCCAGTGGAACTTAAATGTCCCTGCACCTTTTTATAACTCTTCTAAGGAAAGATTGGCAAATGTGGATGATTATGCAGACTATCTTGTAAGGTATTATGTCCTTTCAGCAGCAGGCGGCTATACTGAGAGGGTTTACTGGGGACATTATGCAAGCTATAAAGAAGGTATTCTTGATGACAGCTACAACCCGGAAAAGGAGGATGCCCCAGAGGTGCACCATAAATTTATATATCAAGGCGACCCACGGATATATAAAACCCGCCCTGCCTATAATACATATAAAACCATGACAGGATTTTTAAGTAACAGCAGATTTGTAAAAAATTTGTCTGATATTTACCACTTATCCCCTCCTGATGAAGACAGAGATAAAGAAGGCATATTTTTATTTGAATTTGAGAAGGATAACCAAAAGATATATGTGGGCTGGACCCTGAATGTTTACAAAAAAAGAGTTAATATATTTGATATAAATAAATGCAGTGCAACATGGAGGGATGGAGAAACTATACACATAAAAAAGGATGGAATAGACTTGCAGAAAAGCCCGACATATATTGTTTGTAATTAGAATATAGGTTAATTTAGATGACTTCCTTAATAAAGAAAACACTCCCTTTCACATCAGCAACAGTTTTGAAAATTCTTCTCACTGTATTCATTCTCTCATTTCTTATAAAGCTTGGCTCGTCTCCTTTGCTTGAGATTGATGAGGCGATTTATGCTGAGGTGGCAAGGGAGGCATTTGTCTCCGGGGATTATTTCAGCACCTATTATAATTTTGAAACTGAGTTTTCAAAACCACCATTACAATATTGGCTTCTTCAAATATCTTACGCAATTTTTGGAGTAAATGAATTGGCGGTAAGACTGCCGTCATTTTTAATGGTAGTCGGTGTCTTGTTTCTCACCTATCACTTTGGGAAAAATATAAGGTCTCCTGATACAGGATTGTGGGCTTGCCTAATCCTCTGTGCTAATCCGGGTTTTTACAGCATGACGAGAGATGCAAGAATGGATATAACTCTTACATTCTTCATCACACTTTCAATTTATGGATTCTATAACTACATCTACAAAGGGCAAAATTACACAAGAGGGTTTCTATATGTTTATATTGGTATGGCTGGTGCAACACTTACCAAGGGACCTATTGGAATAATATTCCCTGTGTCCATCATATCTCTATTTATCCTTTTAAGAAGGGAGTGGGACTGTATCCGAAAATTAAGACCCTTTCACGGTTTGCTATTACTTATATTATTAATTACGCCGTGGTATCTTTACATGACATATAGATATGGATTTGAATTTCTTGAAAAGAATATCATCCATGAGAATTTTAAAAAGTTTCTTGTTAAGGGGGTATATGAGCCAAATCCCGGTGGGCATTTCTTTCTGGCACACACATTCTTATGGTATTTCTTTCCATGGTGGCTATTGTGGTTTTATCAGCAATACAGATGGATATTAAATAGCAGGCTAAAGCCTGCGGCTACAAATGAAAAAGATACAATTATATATCTCCTCCTCTGGTTCTATATCCCCCTTATATTTTTCTCCTTATCCAAATTTAGCCTTCCAAACTATCTGTCTATAATACTTCCATCAGCCTCTTTAGGCGTGGGGCTTTACATAGATTCCAACCTCCCCTCTCCCCTCCTTCGTAAGGAGGGGATGAAGGGGTGGTCTTCCTCTATAGTAGTTGAATATATGTTCTCACTATTTTCCATCCCTCTTTTAATTATAATTCTTGTATCAGCTTTTTCCTTTTTCACAGAATCTTTAAATATAACTGCATATTTGTTCATCTCAGGTGCTGTTATCTCCATCTTTTTAATTTTAATTTCAGGCATCTATAAAAACTTCTTACTGACAAAGGTAGGAATGGTTCTGCTCGTTATGGTAATCCAGCTTCTCGTATCGCTAAAATTCCAGCCAATTTTTGACACATACAAACCTGCAAAACCCATATCTGAGGCAATAAAGAAGGTCAGCGGGAAGGAGTTTGAAATTGGTTTTTATAAAACCCGCCTATTTCAATCGCTTGTTTTCTATACAGGTAAAAAATTAAATGGAATCGGCTCTGAAGATTCCATGCTGCAATTTATAAATTCTCCTAAAGAAAGATTTGTTATTACTGAAGAAAATGAATATAATTTACTGCCGCAGGATTATAGAAATGAGATGGTAGTTATTGGTAGATTCCCGTTTTTTCCAATATCAAGAATAAGTTATAGCTTTCTTAATCCTAAAACGAGAGAAGAAGTGATAAAATATATTGTTTTAATAGGCAAGAAACAGTATGCGTAATTTGATTAAATGAAAACAACAGTTGAACAAAAAGAGATAAATAAGATTGTCCATGCAGACCATCATGACCCTTTTAATGTTCTGGGTATTCATCATGTTCATGTAAACGGGGAAAAAGGGGTTAGCATCAGGACATTTCTGCCTGAGGCAGTTGAGGTATCCGCTATTGATACTAAAAATGAGCATAATATTTATCCCCTCTCCCGTATCCATCCAGAGGGGTTCTTTGAGACATTTATCAAAGATAGAGAGATATTTAATTACTATTTTTCAGTAAAATATAGTGACGGAAGCACCTTGAAGTTTTACGACCCCTATTCATTCCTTCCAATAATTAGCGACCTTGACAGACACTTATTTAATGAAGGGAATCATCTTCGGATTTATGAAAAACTCGGCACCCATATAATGGATTTGGACGGCATTAAAGGTGTCCATTTTGCAGTCTGGGCACCAAATGCAAAGAGGGTCAGTGTAATCGGTGATTTCAATAAATGGGATGGACGAAGACACCCGATGAGGATATTGGGGAACTCTGGAATATGGGAGCTTTTTATACCTGGACTAAAGGAAGGGGATATTTATAAATATGAAATAAAAACCCATCATAACCACCTTCTCATAAAGTCTGACCCTTATGCCTTCTATTCTGAGGCAAGGCCAAAAACTGCATCTGTAGTCTGGGATATAAATAAATATAAATGGAATGATAGTGAGTGGGTAGAAAACCGCGATAAAACCACTCCGCTCGACAAGCCTCTATCCATTTATGAATTGCATTTAGGCTCATGGGCAAGAAAGACTGAGGAAGGTAATAGATTTCTGACATACAGGGAGATTGCCCATTTACTAATAGATTATGTTAAAGATAAAGGCTATACCCATATAGAACTCCTTCCTGTTATGGAGCATCCTTTTGACGCATCGTGGGGCTATCAGGTAACAGGATATTTTGCCCCCACAAGCAGATTCGGCACACCCGAAGACTTCATGTATTTTGTAGATTACTGTCATCAGAACAATATCGGAGTTATCGTTGATTGGGTTCCTGCCCATTTCCCAAGGGACGGACACAGCCTGATTCAATTTGATGGGACTTCCCTCTATGAGCATGAAGACCCTAAAAAAGGTGCGCATCCTGATTGGGGGACACTCATTTTTAATTACGGTCGGCATGAGGTGAGAAATTTTCTCACATCTAATGTCCTTTTCTGGTGTAAAAAATATCATTTAGACGGTCTTAGGGTGGATGCAGTGGCATCCGTGCTCTATCTTGATTATAGCAAAAGGCATGGTGAATGGATTCCGAATACCTATGGCGGAAGGGAAAATCTTGAGGCAATAGATTTTATAAAAAATATGAATGAGGTTATTCATGCTGAGTTTCCCGGAATCATGACTATTGCAGAGGAGTCCACATCATGGGGAGGCGTCTCACGCCCTACATATTTAGGTGGCCTCGGATTTACATTCAAATGGAATATGGGATGGATGCACGATATACTTGAGTTCTTCAGTAAAGACCCCATCCACAGAAAGTATCATCATAATAATCTCACCTTTGCAATGCTATATGCATTCCACGAAAATTTCATACTTGTCCTCTCCCATGATGAGGTAGTTCATGGAAAGGCTTCACTGCTGAGTAAAATGCCGGGTGACTTCTGGCAGAAGTTTGCCAATTTACGGCTTCTCTTAAGTTATATGTATGCCCAGCCCGGCAAGAAGCTCCTCTTTATGGGTGGAGACATCGGGCAGTGGCACGAGTGGAATCATAACCAGAGCCTTGACTGGCATCTCCTCCAATACGAACCTCATTCAAAATTGCAAAGATTTATAAAAGATTTAAATCAAATTTATAAAGCAGAGCCGGCAATGTGGGAGGTTGACTTTGAATATACAGGTTTCGAGTGGATTGACTTTCATGACTGGGAGAGGAGTGTTGTATCCTTTATAAGGAAGGGTAAAGACCCTGATAATCATCTCGTATTCGTTTTCAATTTCACCCCTACCCCCAGATATAACTACAAAATCGGTGTCCCCTCACACTGTTTTTATAAAGAAGTATTGAACAGCGATTCTGATGTTTATTACGGCAGTAACCTCGGAAACAAAGGTGGAAAATGGTCAGATCATGTTTCATGGCAGGGGAAACCCTGCTCTTTAAAACTCACTTTGCCGCCTTTGAGTGCCCTCGTTTTAAAACCTGAACGACAAAGACCTGATTAGCCACAGACTTTCACTGACAAAAAATACTTTTAAAAACAATAAGGAGAAAGGGAGAAGATGGAGAAATGGAGAAAGAAAAAATTATTTTAAAAACATTTCACCCTTTCCCCGATTTCCCCATTTCTTCTTAATCTTCGGGGCACCCATAGAATGGGTCGTGTTTTTTAGTCTGTGTAAATCTGTGGCAAATTTTTATAATTTCCTATATCAGAAATTAAATGTTACCTGAACACCGAGAGGATTCTCATTTGGATTTGTAAGCCATGTTGTTGTCATAGAAAAAAAATCATACCAGAAATGGGCGGCAATAGCCTTACTTAATTTATAATCCTCTTTCTGCACACTATACCAGTATAAGCTGGATTCTGCAAGCCCGGATTAAAGGCATGTAATAAACCGAAAGTAAGGGATGACGATACAAGACCTGCCCTCTTGCCATATTTATAATCAATCACGGGGAGCATAAATCCACGAAAAAGCATCTCCTCTGAAACCCCGGCACCATAGCTTACTGCAAATGCCATCCCTTCATAATACCCTGTACCACTATCACGGCTCATCTTATTACCCATTGCTGTAACATTAGTTATATCGGAGAAACTCCTTTTATTTCCAGCATACCCATAAATACCGTCAGCAATACCAAGTAATGCAAATGCCACTACCAGAGGAGAAGAAACAACTTTAGGTTTGAACGGAGATGACATAAGTTCTGATAATGGAGTATCATCTACCTTAAGTTTAAATCCAGGGTTTTCCATTTTCTGATGCAACACCTCTTTCTGAAAATAACTCCATTTATCCACTGTATATAATTGAAAAAATAATAATGAAGGGACATTCAATTCAGGTGTCTTATCCTGTTTCCCCATTTTGTCATTTATCAGAACCCCCGCTGTCAGCAATCCTATTTCAGGGATGGCAAAGGTTGCACCTGTCTTATAATCCCCCTCATAAAAATATGTCCCTCCGGGTAATAAAAGATAGCCAGTTGGAATCTCACTGCTACTTGCATGAGATAGTGGAGGCAAAGAGGAAAATATTATAAAGAGAATGTAGGCAAGCTTAAGATAGAAATTCCGCTGATACATCATTATAAAATAATAGCCCCTTATGGGTTAATTTGAGATTTCCATCATCAAACACTATGAGATTATTTTTTAAGAGCTGAGATATTGTATCAGAAAAAATTGATTTTAACTCTACTCCAAATCGTTTTTTAAAATTCTGTAGATTTATACCCTCAAGCATCCGAAGCCCCATCATAATTGTCTCCCCTATTACACCTTTCCCCTCAAGTCTTTCACTGCCTGCTACTAAAGTCTGATAGCTGAAAGCTGAAGGAATGTCATTGCGAGCCGAAGGCGAAGCAATCTCAATCCTTTTTATATACTCCACTGGACTTTTTACACTCCATCTCCTCTCTCCATTCATATAAGAATATGCCCCTGCACCAATGCCAAGATACTCCTCATTTCGCCAGTAAATTTGATTGTGCACACACTTCCTGCTACTTTTTGCAAAATTTGATATTTCATAATGCTCAAAGCCTGATTTTATTAAAAGCCCTATCCCTTTTTCATACATCTCTAACTGTTTATCTTCATCGGGTAAATAATACGAGGCTTTAACCCCGCTATAAAGTTTTTCAAACAGCGTCCCCTTTTCTATTGTCAGATTATATGTTGATATATGTTCTGGTTTTAATTCAATGGCAGTTTTAATATCAGATTCCCAGTCACTTAATGCCTCATCAGGTATTCCAAACATTAAATCTATAGAAATATTTTCAAAACCAGCATTTCTGGCTGACAAGATATTCTGATACGCCTTTTTAGAATCGTGTATCCTTCCAAGTCTTTTTAAGAGTCTATCGTTAAAAGACTGAACGCCTATGCTTATCCGATTAAATCCTCCCTTTCTTAATTCCCTCAACTTATCTATAGTTAATGTCTCAGGATTTGCCTCAATTGTAATTTCCACATCAGCCTTTAAATTAAATAGACCTTTGCACGATTCCAATATCTCTATTAATTGCCATGATTCAAGAACTGTAGGCGTGCCGCCGCCAAAGAATATGGATATAACTTCATAGGGCTGAAAGCTGAAAGCTGAAGAGCCTGCCCTGAGCTTGCCTAAGGGCTGAAGGCTAATTAGGGAAATTTCTCTTTTAACTGCATTTACATATTCGTCAATAACCCCCTCCATACCCTCATAAGAATTGAAGTCACAATAACCACACTTGCTAAGACAGAAGGGAATATGAATGTAAATACCCAAATCTTTTCTCATATTTTATTATACCACTTATGAAATTTTTATTGATGGATTCAAAAAATAATGTTAAAAAGGGGAATATGATAAAGCCATTTAAAGGAATTTTGCCAAAGATTCATGAGACTGTATTTATAGAGGAGAGCGCCCAGATTATAGGGGATGTTGAAATTGGGGAATACTCAAGTGTGTGGTTCAATGCAGTTGTAAGAGGGGATGTAAATTATATAAGAATCGGCAAAAGGACAAATATTCAGGATGGAAGCCTCCTCCATGTGACAAATAAGACCTATCCGCTCTTTTTAGAAGATGAGGTTACTATAGGGCATGGTGTTACACTCCATGGGTGCAGGATAAGGTCAAGGTGCCTTATTGGGATGGGTTCAATAATCTTAGACGGTGCAGAGGTTCAAGAGTTTTCCATTGTAGCAGCAGGCTCTCTTGTAACAGAGAAATCTGTAATCCCATCAGGCTGGCTATCAATCGGCAGTCCTGCAAAGCCAAAGAGAGAGCTTACAAAAGAGGAAAAGGATAAGATACTTCAATACGCTGAAAATTATGTCGGATATATGAAGGATTATAAATAAAAGATATTATGGTATTAACTTCTTCTAATAAAGTAGAGTATGAAGCATATAATCTTAAATTTTGTAAAAGGATAAAACAGTGGAAATTAAAAAAGAGGATTTTTCAACGACACAAGGTTTCGTAGCCTTATATGACATACTTGGATATAGTCAATTGGTAGAGGAAAATGATTTACTTAAAGTTGTAGCAGTTCATGAAAAAATGAAAGAGATGATGAAAAATAACACTGAAGGTTACGTCTATCGGCTCGGTAAACCTATTATAACAGTGTATAATTATGCTGATACTTTTCTAATTTATACAAATGAGATGTCCGATACTGGATTTAAGGCTTTATTAGTGGGATGTCATTTTATGTTTATAGCTGCTATTAAATACGGTTTGCCAATTAGAGGTGCTACGGCGTGTGGAGAATTTTATATTTCAGAAAATCTGATTACTGGAAAACCGATTATTGAGGCTTATAAAAAAGAAAGGAAGCAGGATTGGATAGGTTGTTGGATAACAAAAGAATGCTTAGATAAAATCACTGAAGATGCACGCACAAAATTTATAAATGAGAGAAAAATAGTCAAATACCCTATTCCTTTTAAAGAAGGCAAAGTTGAAGAAGTATATGCTTTTAACTGGTTAGATAATATATTTATCCAAGGGAATAGTATTAATCAAAATTATTTAGAGACAAAAAGTTTTTTGCAAAAAAAGAACTCACACAGTTGGCGTGAAGAAAGAAAACATAAAAATACCAAAGAATTTATCCATTTTGTATTGAACTTGAACCATTAACCGGTAGGTGAAAATTAGTCGTAAAGACATATCCCATCAACTTCCCTCATAAAGATATTATCATGATAAATAGATGCATCCTTGAGCTTGCTATGTCCACGATGGCTTCCAAGAGCAAATATGTATCTTCATCTATAAAATTCTGTCAAAAGAAAAGCTTGTTGATACAGGACTTTTTGATAAAAAACCAATTCTGTTAAAATTCTTACAGGAAACAACTAAAAAGTATTCATCCAAGGTCATCGTTCAAATGTAACATCTTCAACCGTATGAATAAGATGAGATACCTTCATAAAACCCCTGAAGAACAACTTATAGATTTATCATTGAAAGAGCCTACCCTCCTTATGATGTCGCCACTCGCACAAATATTTCAATATATTGGTATCTCTTTACCGAAATGTTGGATAGGGATAAGAATGCCTACAGATAAATTAAAAGAACCTCTACATTCGGTTAGGCATTGTAACGATTATAAGATTCCTGGCGATTTAGATATAATAGGGGGTCATTTATCTGATGGAATACCATCCGATTACATAGTTGGTATTGAGATAAAACGTTTTAGATATCTGTATTCACCAGATAATCGTGCATGGGTTGTAAAAAATCCAGACTCCTATGGTAGAGAACAAGCAAGAGGTTATTCAGTTTTTGGCTTTAACAAAATCATGTTATGTCACTTTGTGGTAGCAGAGCCTATTGACCATCAGGATTATAATCCTTGGTTACTTAATGCAAGCATTATTGCTGATGGAATGCAAGCGGTCAAAAAAAAGAGGATAAAAATAAAACTTTGCGATCCTTTTGGATATTGTATTATCGGATGGTCGCAAGTTTCGTTTAAGGACCCGCTTTATGCAGGTTCTTTCCGTGGTCCCGAAATCATCAAATCAACCCCAGAAAATCATTTTTTGGCTGATATAAATTTTAAATATGTCCAAAAAGCTTTACTTCAGCAAGTTCAGAGAAAGTTGAAGGAACTTAATTCTGATTCTTTACCAATAATTCTCCGATTTTAGTTTATAGGTTAAATATCGAGTTAGAGACAAAATTTGCTTGACCTATCAAGGTGCCTTACCTTAAGCTATTAACAGAATTAAAGAGTTTGTATTATATAGTAAAGTTTTTCAGTTCATTTTGCTTTCCCAAATTCCTTTAAAATACGCAACCTATCTTTATCAATGCGGTTTGCAATTTCAACCGAAATTTTACGTAGCTGAAGATCTGTGGATTTGACTGATACTTCAGTTGTATTGGCCAACAGTCCCCAACTAACAGATGTTTCTAAGTGAATAGAATACTCTACTACTACTGATATATCTTTAGAAAGCGTAACATTGGCATCATGAATGCCAGTCATCTCTGGACCTATTATAGGGCTCAATGTGAATAATGAAAGACCAATGATAGCTCCTTTAATAAAGCCTACTCCTGCATTTTCCCCTTTCCATCCACCCTTAATAGTTAGTCTTATAACACCATCTACAGTGTCTCCATCTCTATATGGGTAAACAACAGAGTCAAAAACCCCCATTTCCTTTAAATGTTTAACTACTAAGGGGCCATATACTTGAGATTCGGATGTACCACCGAGTTCAATACCTATCCGAATTGGGAGTGATTTTGAAACATAATAAGCAGGTGGAGTAGGTATCCGTTGCCAAGTACATCCAGAGAAAAATAAAATAAAAGCTATTATTCCTAAAGCTCCCTTTACTTTTAGTTTATTCATTTTATTCTCCTATCTAAAAGGCTGCATAGTGAATGACAAAATAGTGGTCAAATTCCCATCATTTTTCCTAACGCCTTGCTTACCTCTTTTGCAAATTCTTTCTCTAAATATTCGATTCCTGTTGCAGCTCCAGCTAATCCTCCAACAGCATATGTCTTACCTGCCTCTCCTTTACCGATAGTTTTCCCTGACATTGCATCTCTAATCTCAACATCAGCGTGTATCTCCATTGCTCCTAATCCAATCAGCACAGAACGAAGAAAACGGTTACCTTCATCATATTTCCTAAACTTTATATTGAGTTGTATAATTTCAGGTTGGGCAGGAGTTGGTCCAAATAAAATATTTTCAAAACGATTTTTACAGCAACCATTATTAATCTCTACTTTAATAAATTCTTTTATCCGATTCTGTGCTGTTTCAGAAACCACAACTCCTCCTTCAGCAACTGATGTATTTATTTCAAGAGATTTATAATTTAGAAAGTTAACCTTCATATCTGTTGGTTTGAGAACCAGTGGTGTTGTTCCACTACACCCAACCATAAAAAACATACTGATAACAAAAATATTAACTATTCTAATTTTAAAAGTGTTGCAATTAATTCTACTAAAATGTTTACGCATTTCAAAAACCTCCTTTTTATTAATTTTATCTATCTGTGCAATGTTGTAGATAATGCACTTTTTTTACATTATTTTTTTGTAAGAACATATTGGTTCCCTATTGAGGAGGCATATTGACATCACTGAATAACTGTCAACTGTTTCAGCATAGGGAACCAGATTTAAACCTATAGTCTTCATAAATTTCCAAGCTATTAATTAGTGCAAGCATATCAAATCAGTATTATTTGTCAAGTTTTATTTAATGATTCCAAACAATTTATCGGTTATATCAAAAATAAATTAGTCCTATACTTACAAATAGTTTGGAGGTTGTATGAAGGATATTCTGAAAAGGTTAGGAGTGAGGATAAGAGAGGAAAGGAAAAAAGTGGGACTTACACAAGAGAGATTTGCTGAAAAAGTGGGTTTAAGTGTTGACTATATAGGATATATTGAAAGGGGCAAACAAGCACCGTATCTTAGAACTCTTGAACGCATTGCAAAAGCTCTTGGAGTAGAGATATACGAACTGTTTCTATTTAGGGAAGCAGGAAAAAAGCTTGATGAGGAAGCCGCTATTAAAGAACTGATTTTATCTGTTCAGAATAGAAAACCAGAAGATATAAAGTTTATTGCTTCCATTTTGAGGCAGATATTTGAAAAGTGGAATAAGCCAGATTTAAGGAATACAGGTATTTAAAAATAACTGACCAAGTCTCTGATTTTTATATGTAAAGATAGAATTTGACTTATCAGACTTAATCTCACGGCCTATCTGTTGGGTCGGGTGCCAAAAGGAAATCTACACGGACTTAATAAATCTCCCAATGAATAGCTGCCGGATCAATTTTCTCATTCATAATAATAAAATAAAAATCTCCTTGGAAATCTAAGTAAACTTTTTGATGATGCAATTTTCTATTAGTGAATCCACCATACGATGGGATTTCAGGTTGTGCATCATAAAAGGCTTTATTGCCATCTTCGTCCAAGATGTAGCTTGTTACCGGCTTATCGGATTCAATATAAATCTCAATAAATCCAGAACGAGGCACTTTTCGTTTTAAGGAAATATGCTTGTTAGCAGGTAGTATTAGTGTAGGCATAATTATTTTTTCTCCGGTCTTGGATTGTCTTCTGGCTGTATTTCTTCAGTATCTTGTTTTTTATTTCTCCGTTTCATACCATGGAATTCTTGTACTTCCTCTAAAAACACTCTTACTGTCCGATAAAATAGCGGCACTAATATTATTACGAATGCTTTCCAATGGTTATTTATTACTGTTAATGCAGTTTTAATGTCTTCTTTATCTGATGTAAACATGATATGACAACCACCATAAAAAATTATTGACACCATCAAAAAAACTAATATATATTCCGCGACTTGTAAAATCCACTCTAACAGGCTCAAAAAGTCTTGCACTTGTGGCCATATCCATTTTGCAATTGAAGACAGAAGTGGTCCATGCTCTTGTTTATTCATACTTGTTATAATACATTATCTATAATTTTTGAGTCAATGTATATGTTTAAAAATTAACCAAATTAAGTATTAACAGATTAAAACAGAACAAAAACACAACGCATATTTATTGTTTATTGAGCCTTAAAGACTGAATACAATTTACCCGGGGAGAAATAAGATGAAGATAAATAAGTTAAAAAAGGATTTAGGTTGGCGGATACTGGATTTGAGAAAAGCAGGGGGACTTACCCATGAGGATTTAGGTGAAAAGTCAGGATTGAATTATAAATTTATAGGCGAGCTTGAAAGGGGTTGGGTAAATGTCAGCCTTGATTCCCTTACAAAAATTGTGGAGGTACTGGGTGTAAAGATAGGAGATTTGTTTTCTAAAGATAAAATCCCTGTGCAAAAGGTATTTGTAAAAGTATTGACAGAGAAACGAGATTTTTTATCAAGATTTTCTCCCCAAGAAATTCAACTCATCAAAAAGGCACTCCGTATTTTAAATAAGACTTTTTCTAAGGTGTAGTCTTTTAGATTAAATTTCTGATTCAGAGATATAAGCCCCATGCCAGAATAATTATTGACAGGCTTTTTTGTCAGGTATATCATGCCTTATATGAGCGTGGAACTGCTGTTTCACAGGAAAAATGTAGAGCCAAATGGAGATATTGTTGAAATGAAAATATGGCAGGTGCCACACTCAAAAGATAAGCCACATGGGCTTAAGTATTCACTCGTTTATGTACGAGAGGGCAAAAGGATAATGGGATATGACAATGCAGAAGGTAAAGGAGACCATAGGCACTATAAAAACAAAGAGTATCCTTACCACTTCAAAGATGTGGATACTCTAATAGAGGATTTCTACAGCGATGTAGAAAAAGTAAATAAAGGGGAGCTATGAAGGTAAAAAAAATAGACATAGGCATTAAAGGATTGAAGGAGAGCTTAAAAGACTTTGCAGAGGCATGGAAGAAGCTGGAAGGAGGCAAGAAGGTTAAAAAAGAGGAAGGGATATATTTTGACTCCATAAACACCATGAAGGTGGCTCTAACGAATAGTAGGCTTTTAATTCTTAAAACGATAAGAGAACGACATCCGCAATCTGTATATGAACTGGCAAAAATATTAGGCAGAGACCTGAAGAGTGTTAATCAAGATTTAAAGTTACTTGCAGAAATAGGCTTGGTAACAATTGAAAAAGCTGAGGATAATGGAAAGAGGGTTATTCCGCATGTAGATTATGGGAAAATTCTGCTGGAGATACCTGTCTGATATTGGTAGGTTTGAAGAATATTAGCATTGATTTTCTTGGTTCTTCTGGTTAGCCTTTTCACCTATTAAGATAATCCTTTAATGTCTCTTCCCAGTGTCTCATTTGATAATTGGTGGTAATATTGAATTTACTACAATCTAAAACCGAATATGCATGGCGTCGGGCAGGACGATTAAGTTCATTTGTTTTTATAGGTACTACTTCTACTCCTTTTATTCCTGCTAATTCAAGAATCTTTTTTGCAAACTGATACCATGAGCATTCACCACTGTTTGTAACATTGAATATGCCCTTTGCATTACAGGAGATTAATTTCTCAATTGCATGGGAGAGGTCAACTGTATATGTAGGTGAGCCTGTCTGGTCGTTTACTACTTTGATTATCTTTGTTTTCTCAGCCTGTTTTAGAATAGCGGATATAAAATTATTCCCATTTTTACCAAAGAGCCATGATGTCCTCACTATAATAAAATTATTTAGAATATCCTGAACTGCCAGCTCTCCCTTTAGTTTTGAATCTCCATATACACTCAATGGCTCTGGCATATCATTTTCTAAATATGGAGTATTTTTTCTGCCATTAAAAATATAATCTGTGCTTATACAGACAAGCTTCGCATTTATATCTTTGCATCCTAAAGCTACATTTTTCGTCCCCGCCTCGTTTACTTTATATGCCGTTTCGGAATGGCTCTCACAATCATCTCCCTTTGTATAGGCAGCACAGCATGAATGACAATATCAGGTCTTTTATCCTTAGAAATTGCAGGGTTTGAGAATAATCTGTAATATCAAAGTCATTTCTCGTTGCCCCGATTAAATTATATTCCTTCTTTTGAGAGAGAACCTTTATGAGGTCACTCCCCATCATCCCCTTTGCACCAGTAACAAGTATTATCATAATCAGTGATCAGTGATCAGTGAACAACAAAAACTGACCACTAACCACTGACCACTATTTTTCTGTATTCCCCGCTCTTTATCCTCTCCCACCATTCTTTATTATCAATATACCATTGGATAGTCTTTCTAAGTGCATCCTCAAATTGATACTTAGGCTCCCATCCTAATTCCATTTTAATCTTTGTAGAATCTATTGCATAACGGCGGTCATGTCCGGGTCTGTCTTTTACAAATTTCTTCAATGTCAGTGGTTTCTTTAAAATGTTCAAAATCTTATCTGTGATTTCTATATTTTTCTTTTCTGTATTTCCGCCTATATTGTAAATCTCCCCTTCCTTCCCCTTCTTTAAAACGATGTCTATCGCACTACAGTGGTCTTCAACATATAGCCAGTCCCTTATATTAAGCCCATCTCCATATACCGGCAGAGGCTCATCCATTAGAGCATTCGTCACAAAAAGAGGGATTAGTTTTTCCGGGAATTGATATGGGCCGTAATTGTTTGAGCATCGGGTTATAATGGCAGGGAAATTATAGGTCTTGAAATAAGCCCTTGTCAGTAAATCTGCCGATGCCTTACTGGCTGCATAGGGGCTATTGGGCCTTAATGCTGTTCTCTCTGTAAAAAGACCAATAGGCTCTAAAGAGCCGTAAACTTCATCTGTTGATACTTGAATGAAACGGTGGATTTTATTTCTTCGGGAGGATTCAAGGAGTAACTGGGTGCCTATTATATTCGTATTAAGAAAAGGTGAAGGGTCGTCAATGCTCCTGTCAACATGGGACTCTGCGGCAAAATTAATAACTGCATCCACATCCTTTAAAAGACTATCTACAAAATTAAAATCTGTTATATCTCCGTGAGTAAACTTGTATCTTTTATCCCGCTCTAATCCTTTTAAATTTTCCAAATTCCCCGCATAGGTAAGTTTGTCAAGGTTAACTATGCTGTCGTTGGGATTTTCCTTTAAATAATACCTGATAAAGTTTGAACCAATAAATCCTGCCCCTCCTGTAACAAGTAGCTTCATCCGTCTTTCCTGTTCCAATCGTAGGGGATTTTGTTATTATGAGGGTCAATGCGGAATTCATCAGGAGTTTTGTAATTGTAAGGCTCTGTCGGACAGTTTATTATAATCGCCTCTTCAACGCTTATCCCTTTAAAACCGTGAACAACTAATTTTGGTATATGAAGGAGTGTTGGATTATGCTCTCCAAGAAAAAATTCATTAACCTTTCCCCTCGTGGAAGAGCCTTCCCTGTCATCATATAAGACCACCTTAACCATCCCTTTAACAATTACAAAATTATCATTTTGAACTTTATGATAGTGCCACCCCTTTACCACACCCGGATATGCAGTTGTCATGTAAATCTGCCCAAACTTTTCAAATATCTCATCATCACAGCGGAGCATCTCCATCAATCTCCCCCGCTCATCAGGTATAACTTTTAGCTTCTTTGTCTTTACACCATCAATGACATTACCCATATTTTCCTCATAATATTCCCACTTTACTTGAGTCACCTAACATAAACCTATATGCCTTTGGTTTCAAGGGTGATGCAGAGACCTCAACATTCTTACCAATCAGGCTGTCCTCTATCCTCCCCTTTATCCCGTTTATAACGCTGTATTCTAACACTATGCTATGCTCAATCTCACTCTCTTCAACTATCACATCATGTTCTATGGATGTAAATGGACCAATAAAGGAATTTATTATCTTTGTATTACTTCCAATTATAGCCGGCCCCCTTATGATACTATTTATTACCTCTGCCCCTTTACTTATCACAACCTTGAATTCCACCTTTGAATTGCTGTCCACAAATCCGTTTATCTCTGTTGTCAATGTATCCAACACCATCCTGTTCGCTTCAAGCATATCCTCCAGTTTTCCTGTATCCTTCCACCATCCGTTGATGATATGTGACTGGACATTAAAGCCTTTATCTATCATATATTGAATGGCATCCGTTATTTCCAGTTCATTTCTCCATGAGGGCTTTATATTTTTAACTGCCTTAAAAATATTCTTATCAAACATATATACCCCAACTAATGCTAAATCACTCTTGGGTTCCTTTGGTTTCTCTTCAAGCTTTACAACCCTGCCGTGGGATAACTCTGCCACACCGAACTGCTGGGGGTTTGATACCTTTGCAAGGAGAATCTGTGAATTAGAACCATTCTGTGTAAACTCTTTAACAAAATCTGTTATACCCCCTGTAATCAGGTTATCGCCAAGATACATGACAAAAGGCTCATCTTTTAAAAAATTTTCTGATATAAGGACTGCATGTGCAAGCCCTCTCGGGGCATCCTGCTCTATGTATGTAACATCAATACCCCAGTTTGAGCCGTCTCCCACAGCAGCTTTTATCTCATCCTTTGTGCTTCCTACAACTATACCAATATCTGTTATCCCTGCCCTCTTTATAGATTCAATACAGTAAAACAGTATCGGCTTATTTGCCACTGGCACAAGCTGTTTTGCATTTGTATGGGTTATAGGCCTGAGCCTTGTCCCCTCACCACCGCTTAAAATAAGACCTTTCATATTTTTCCTATGCGTAACTCACTTCTTACAAAAAGGTAAATGAGTATAAATTTACTGTAGAAGTTTTTTTATACCATAAAAACCACATGGAATCAAAAAGAAAATTGACAGGAATTTTGCTATTCATAGATTCTATTCGTAGTTTTGTAACAGCAAAATGATAATGTTCTAATCTGGCAAGATAGAAATGTCCTAAATTAAGCATGTCATAATACCCAAACTTTTAAATATTAAGAGGAGGGTAATATGGCAGTCAAGGACATTATCATAGTAAGCCGGAGGGAAT
>JACQBS010000095.1 GCA_016194325.1 Nitrospinota bacterium
TCAACATCGCCATTTGTTTTCCGCCGGACATTATATAGGAAAAGATCGGGCTGATTGTATGGGATTTCATATATTCCGCCTTGTCAAGATAAAGATTGCTGTAACTATAGAGCAAAGTTGTGTTCAGGGAGCCGAAAGTATATGCAGGGAGGATATTAAGCGAGTGGCTCTGAATATCGTAAGCAGTAAGCAGGGCATGGAGGCTCTGGGAGAAGGAGTAACCGAGTCCGATGTTTCCATTTTTTGCAAAGCCCCTCGAATAATCAAAACTGAAATTAAGGTTGTTCACCCAGTCCGATTTATTCGTAACGGTTTCTGCTGCCGAAGACTCTGTCGGCTTCAATACGACATTATCGTCGTATTGGTAAGAATAACCCAGGGTTATCTTCCAGTTTCTCATGCTCTCGATCTTTTCTATAGCAGAGAGATACTGGCGGGCGAACTCCGCCTCATCCGATTTCGGGCTGATGGTAATAAGACTCCTGAAATAGATTTTAGCCTCTTTATAGTCTCCATTATAAAAGCTTATTAAACCGAGCTGATAATGTGCAAGGGGCTTTAGATTGCCGTCCTCTTCTCCGGCAGCTTTTATAAGCTCCATCGCCTTTTTGTAATCCCCCTTCTGGTTGTAAATAATTCCACGGTAAAAGGTAATCATGCTGTGGTGTTTTATTTTATCCGCCTCCTCAAACTCCTTCAGCGCCCCGTCATAATCCCCTGTCATCATCAGAACCTGCGCAAGATAATACCGTAATTCCAAAAACTGAGGATTGATTTTCACTGTCTCTTTAAAGAATCTTAATGACTCGTTGAAATTCTCTATCTCTTTATAGAGAATGCCGAGATTATAGGTTATATGCTGATTTCTTGAAACAAAAAACCGATTAAGCCGCAGATTACGCAGATTTTCGCAGATTTTTTAAAAAAATAACTCATATTTATATTCCCTATTGCGAAGTTGTAAAGCTCCATGAATATGGGCTTGACATTGCATTCCCCGCAGCATCCTTTACTCCTGTCGTAACCGTAACTGTGTAAGTGGTGGTGCCGGACCATGTTGGTGTAACTGTAGCAGTTGTTCCAGAGTAGCTTACAGTAAAGCCAGCCAAGACAGGACTTACAGTAATTGTGCTTGTGGTAATGCTCGAAGAAGTCATCGCCTCTGAAAATATGATAGTGATGATACCACTTGGTGTTACACCTGTTGCCCCACTAGCAGGAGATACTGAACTTACCGTAGGTGGTGTGGTGTCACCACCTCCTGCTGTTGTAAAGCTCCATGAATAATCACTTGTCATTGCATTTCCTGCAGAATCCTTTACTCCTGTCTTAATTGTAACAGTGTATGTGGTGCTTGAACTAAGTGTTGTGGGTGTAATCGTGGCAGTTCCACTGCTATAGTTTACAGAGTAACCGGGATTAGGACTCAATATAATTGTGCTTGTGGTAATGCTCGAAGAAGTCATTGCCTCCGAGAATATTATTGTAATAATACTGCTCGTAGGCACACTCGTAGCTCCGGAAACAGGACTTACAGAGCTTACTGTCGGCGGTGTTGTGTCGCCACCTCCTCCGCCTCCCCCTCCACTGGTAGTTGTAAAAGTAAATGGTGAATTTGATACAGTAGTAGCCCCGTATGAATTTATAGCCTTTACCCTCCAGTAGTATGTAATTGATGGAGAGAGACCTGTAGATACTGTATAGCTTATTATATCAGTGCCTACGGTTGTACTATGTGCCATCGCTGTAAATCCGGGATCTGTAGCAATTTCTATTGCGTAACTTGTCTCTCCTACAGAATCTGCCCATGAAAGTGTTGGTGTTAGTGAAACCCCTTGTGAGCCATTTAATGGTAAACTAAAACTAAATGCTGACGGCAGTGATGTTCCACCTCCGCCTCCACCCCCTCCGTCTGCCCCTGTTGTAAAACTCCATGTGTAACTGCTTGCCATTGCATTACCTGCTAAGTCCTTTACCCCTGTCGTAAAAGTAATTGTATAGGTAGTGTTGGGAGAGAGGGCAGGTGATGGTGTGCATGTTGCAGTCGTGCCACTGTATGTTGTTGTGCCGCCGCAATTAATACTAGGACTTGAAGTAATTGCGGAGGAACTACTGGAACTAATGGTTGAAGGGTCCATTGGCTTTGAGAATATAACAGTCAGGATACTACTGGTCGGCACACCCGTAGCCCCATTAGAAGGACTTACAGAGCTTACTGCAGGCGGTGTATTATTATTGGCACTCATTTGAATAAGAATATCATAAGACATCCCCATTACGAGTGTCTGAGGTGAGGATGCCCCTAAATAAAGCAGATTTCCTGTGCCTCCAGTTCCGTCATAGGCAAAGGCGTTAAAAAATACATAGTCGCCTGCATCCACTTCCATATTGGCTTCTACATAAGTCCCCCCTGCTACATCTATGGTGCTGGAAATCTTTCGGCCATCACGATAAACTGCATCTACCCGGATAGAACGGACATTGGAAGGGGCTGGACCATAAAATTGATTTGGATTACCTGTTTGGTTTGATTTCTGGAGGGATTTTTCGGATAAATCAAATGGAATAGTAACTTTGATTTTTTTATCTGTATTATTACTATTTAACTCTGAGCCGCACCCGGATACACCTGCGATTGAGATTATTGCAAATAGTAGTATTACAGAAGAGAATCCTAAAATCTTTTTCATTTTTTAATCCTTCTGTGCATCTATGGTAGTCAATATAGTTTACGACAATTCAAATGTCAATGTATTTTCTAAAAGACAAATTGCATAATTTGAGTTAAGAACAGGAAGATGCGTAATATCAGATTTGTTGCAATGCCTGCCGCAACATCGTCCATCATCACCCCGAAACCTTTTGGCAGTCTTTCCAATATATAAAAAGGTTTTGAAATATCAATTATCCTGAAAATTATAAAACCTGATAACACCACCCAGAACCCATGCGGCAGCATAAATAGGGATATAAGCATCCCTGCAATCTCATCTATTACAATCTTCTGGGAGTCTTTACCACCCCTCTTTCCCCTCCTTCGTAAGGAGGGGCAGGGCTCCCATTGTTGCGAAGCATTGCAATGGGAAGCGGGGAGGTCATCCTCTTCTTTTGCAAATATCTCCTCAGCCTTTCCTGAAACCCAGATACCAATTAATACTATTGATATAGTGAGCAAAAAATAGCTGAAAGCCGAAAGCTGAAGGCTGAAAGCTAATAGGTATATTAATACACCGACGACAGACCCTGCTGTCCCGGGTGCTACTGGAGAATAACCGCTGTAAAACCCTGTGGCTATGAATTTTATAAGATGTGTCATTGAAAAGGGAATTATAAAAATTTACCACAGAGGCACGGAGACACAGAGAAAAAAACCAATCTTTTTTGACACGGATTTACATAGATTATTTATGATTTTTGTGGTTCTTTATTTCTGTGTTAATCATAATTTATCTGTGTCTTTCAGTGTCTTTATTTTTTGAGTCTTTCTCAGTGCCTCAGTGTCTCAGTGGTTTAATTAGGTTTTTGTTCTTTTGACTTTTGAATTTCGGTTTTTGCATACTCTCTTGCCCATCTGTCCGCCTTTAAAATATCAGAGATTTCTTTTGCATGGCTGACCTTATGAGCATTCATAGTTTGTTTTATGATTTCAGGTATTTCATTGAAAGAAATCTCACTATTTAAAAAGGCATTGACTGCCACCTCATTTGAGGCATTTAAAACCGCCGGCATAGTCTCACCTTTCTTTAATGCCTCAAAGGCAAGTTTAAGACATGGGAATTTTTCAGTGTCAGGTTTTTCAAATGAAAGGTTTTTTACCTCTGCCAGATTAAGGGAAGGTAATGTGTTCTCCAATCTGTCAGGGTAGTTCAATGCATAAGATATTGGTATCCTCATGTCAGGTATGCCTAACTGGGCAAGGACAGAGCCGTCAATAAATTCTACAAGGGAGTGGATTATACTCTGCGGGTGTATTAAGACCTCTATATTTTCATCTGCTATGCCGAATAGCCACTTTGCCTCAATAACCTCAAAGCCCTTATTCATTAAAGTAGCTGAGTCTATAGTTATTTTTTGACCCATCCGCCAGTTGGGGTGTTTAAGGGCATCTTCGGGCTTAATATCCTTAAATTGTTCCTCCGGGTAATTCCTAAATGGACCACCTGATGCAGTGAGTATCAATTTTCTTATGCTTTCTCTTTTTTCTCCTGTGAGCGATTGAAATATTGCACTGTGTTCACTGTCAACAGGTATAATCCTGCATTTGCCTTCCGCCTCCCTCATTACGATCTCGCCTGCCATGACGAGGGTCTCTTTGTTTGCGAGGGCAATATCTTTTTTTGCCTTTATTGCCGAGATGGTTGGTATCAGCCCTGCCGCACCTACAATGGCAGAGATGACCATGTCTGCCTCTCTAATAGTAGCCGCCTCAATTACGCCGTCAACTCCTGATACAATCTTTACATTCTTATCTTTTATTGTCTTCTTTAATTTATCTGAGCTTTTTTCATTAAAGAGGGCTGCTATTTTTGGCTTGAATCTATCAATTTGAGATTGGAGGAGCGAGTCATTTTCACCGGCGGCAAGAGCCACTATCTGAAATTTATCAGGGTGTCTGCTAATGACATCAAGTGCATTTACCCCTATTGAACCTGTTGAGCCGAGGATTGAAATTTTTTTCATTAATTCACTAATACCCTAATTCTTTTTTTTTGAAAATCTGTGTAATCTGTGGTTTCATTAATTTTTATGTTTCAGTGCATTATAATATACGCATAATAATAATAAAACACAGGGGCTGAGAATAGGAGGCTGTCAACCCTGTCAAGTATCCCGCCGTGCCCCGGGATTATACCTCCAGAATCCTTTACCTGCAGATTTCTTTTTATGATAGATTCGCTTAAATCGCCAAACTGTCCAAATACACCGATTAAGATTCCGGCAGCAATTACATTTAAAATGCTTATATCAAGAAACCATAATTTTGCAATTATTGCACCAACTATACTGCCCATTAATCCTGCTATTGCACCCTCTACAGTTTTATTAGGGCTTATGGCGGGGGCTAATTTATGTTTGCCAAAACCCTTTCCGCCATAGTATGCGGTTGTATCCCCCATCCATGTGATAAGTAAAACAAAAAAGATTAACTCTCTCCCATTATCTCCGCTATTCCTTATAACACCCAGATAGCTCATAAGGAAACTGACATACACTATTCCAAAAATAGTATTTGAGACATAAGAAAATCCCTCCTGCCCCCCTTTATTAAAGGTGGGGGTGGGGGGATTATTTCCTTCAAATATTCTTATGATAAAGAGTATTATAACGGATGATGCAATTACAAGATTGATATGTGTCCCTTTGAAGATAGCAAGAGAAAGAAGGATTCCAAGAATAATACCTGCCCATTTATAGCATCCGAGCCCCCCTTTTTCAATCATCCTGTAAAATTCATATAAACCGATAAATATTGCAAACTCTAATAGTAAAAAGAAATGAAATGGTGTTCCAAAATATATTATGGCGAGGAGTATTGGTAAGGACACAATGGAGCTAATAACTCTTGTCATAAAAGCGGTAGGACAGACATTCTTGTCTGTCTCATCTGTTCCCCTGTCATTCCAAATCTCCTCTCCCTCGTCTGAAACTCTATGACAGCCTTTAATAAATCATCCTCTTTAAAATCAGGCCAGAGGAGATCGGTAAAATAAAGCTCTGCATAGGCTATCTGATAGAGGAGGAAATTACTTATCCTCAATTCCCCGCTTGTTCTAATCAACAAATCAGGTTCGGGAAGGTCTTTTGTATAAAGATATGACTGAAATAATCCGGGCGTTATGTCTTCAATAGAGATTTTATTTTTTTCGATGTCGGATGCTATCTCTTTTACAGCATCAACTATCTCGCTCCTTGAACCGTAACTGAGTGCAAGTGTCAGCACCATTCCTTTATTATTTTTTGTCCTCTCCTTTGCATCCTCTATTATCTTCTGGGCTGATGACGGTAGATTGTCTATAGTGCCGATTGTGTTAAATCTTATATCCTCCTTCAGCATCCTGTCCAACTCTTTTTTCAGATACCTTTTTAAAATCTCCATGAGGGCATTGATTTCATTTTTAGGCCTGCTCCAGTTTTCTTCAGAGAAAGAATAGAGGGTGAGTGCCTTGATGCCGATTTTTCGGCAGATAGTTACAATCCTGTCTACAGTTTTAACCCCTGCTCTGTGACCTGCAATCCGCGGCAGAAACCTCTTCTTTGCCCATCTGCCATTTCCATCCATGATTATGGCAATATGGTTTGGCAGGTTATTAGTATCTATCTGTTTGAGTAGAGCAGGATTAGACATGAAAACATTTTATAATAGAAGGGATTAATTGGCAAGAAAACAAACCCCGCACATAAATTATGTGCGGGGGTGACGGGTATTTTAAGCTACACTGTCAATAATCTTTTTTATCTCTGCTTTTGGTTTTACGCCGACTATCTGCTGGACTACATTTCCGTTTTTAATGATAAGCAGTGTCGGGATACCGCGGATGCCATATTTGGTAGCTGTTTTAGGATTTTCATCTACATTCAGCTTTCCTATATTTACCTTGCCGGCATATTCATCTGCAAGCTCCTGAATTGCAGGTGCAATCATACGGCAGGGTGCACACCACTCTGCCCAGAAGTCAACTATAGTAGGCTTATCTGATTTTATAACCTTCTCGTCAAAATCCGCATCAGAAAAATGTAATACATTATCTGCCATAAATTCCTCCCTAATTATAATTTGACAGGATTAACACGATGGTTAAGATTTTTTATCCTGTATATCCTGTTTAATTCACTTTTTGTTATCTTTTTCTACAAACTCAAATACAACTTCATCCTGTTTTACAAGCCCTAAATCCTCCCTCGCAATCTTTTCAATATAAGAGGAATCATTTTTTAGTGCATACACTTCTGAATTAAGTTTTTCATTTTCTTTTTTTAATTTTGAGATATTATTCTTTAATAATTCAACTTTTTTATTCAAGTGATATACCTTAATTACCCCATCGTCTCTGAATATAGCCGCTGTTACTATAAAGATGAAAAATGAAAGACTTACAAGGAGGAGTATCTTGAGCCTCTTTTTATTTGTCTCACCAAGCTCTTTTTTTATATCTCTATTATCAGATTTGGAATCGTTCATGTATAGGAAAATATAAAAGCAACCGCAAATTAATAATTAATTAGGAAGCCATGAAACCATGAAATAACATACATGGTTTCCTAATAATTAAAGGTTTTAAAATCTGTGAAAATCTGTGTAATCTGTGGTTTCATTAAGTTTTTGTTCATTTTATATTATAAAAAATTCCTTTTCCCTTGAAGACAGCGGATTTTCCAAGTTCCTCCTCTATGCGGATAAGCTGATTATATTTAGCAACTCTGTCAGTCCTTGACATTGAGCCTGTCTTTATCTGCCCGGTATTACAGGCAACAGATACATCGGCGATTGTAGTATCTTCAGTCTCCCCTGACCTGTGGGATATGATTGTAGTATATCCCGCCCTCTTTGCCATTTCAACAGCATCAAGGGTCTCCGTCAAAGTCCCTATCTGGTTTAATTTTATCAATATGGAATTTGCAATCCCCTGCAAGATTCCTTTTCTAAGAATGGATGTATTCGTTACAAATATATCATCTCCTACAAGCTGAACCTTTTTTCCGAGTCTTTTTGTCAATTCCTTCCAGCCATCCCAGTCACCCTCTGAAAGACCATCCTCTATGGATATTATAGGATATTTGCCTACAAGTTCTTCATAGAGCTTTATCATCTCCTCAGTTGATTTTTCAGGCTTGCTTTCGGCGTCAAGTGTATATTTACCGTTTTCATAAAATTCACTCGCCGCACAGTCCATAGCAATCAGGACATCATCTCCGGGCTTATATCCAGCCTTTTCAATTCCCTTCATCACCATTTGAACAGCCTCTTCATTTGATTTGAGATTTGGTGCAAAGCCTCCCTCATCACCGACAGATGTGTTGTAGCCTTTATCTTTTAATACATTTTTTAGATTATGGAAAACCTCTGCACCCATCCTTACCGCATCTGACAGGCTCTTTGCACCAACAGGCATTATCATGAATTCCTGAAAATCCACATTATTGTCTGCATGAGAGCCGCCGTTCAATATATTCATCATAGGCACTGGAAGTTCCTTTGCATTTACACCGCCGATATATTGATATAAAGATAAACACGCCTCATCGGCAGCAGCCTTTGCAACTGCGAGGGATACCCCCAGCATGGCATTGGCGCCAAGTTTTGACTTATTTTCAGTCCCGTCAAGCTGGATTAAAAGATTGTCTATATATATCTGGTCTGAAACCTCTAAGCCTATTACCTCTTCTGCAATGATATTATTTACATTCTCAACTGCCTTTTTTACACCCTTGCCGAGGAACCTCTTTTTATCTCCGTCCCTAAGCTCTATTGCCTCCCTTGAGCCTGTTGATGCACCTGAAGGGACAGCCGCCCTCCCCATTGCCCCGCTTTCACATACTGCATCCACCTCTATAGTAGGGTTGCCTCTTGAATCAATGATTTCTCTTGCAATTACATAGGCTATTTCGCTCATTAAGACCTCTCCATCTGTCACCCTGAACTTGTTTCAGGGTCTCAAAACCTACTGATTTTATAAGATGCTGAAACGAGTTCAGCATGACACCGATACATGAATTTTTATATAATTTACATTATTTAAAAAACCAAATCAACAAAAAATTAAGAAAAAATTAGGTTCTTTCGTAATAAAGTTGAAGTCAAGAAATTAAGCTTAATAAAGTTTAGGAATTACAATGAGATAAAAGGGTGCATCGAATTTCAGCCGTATCTGGTATAGTTTTGCTGATGACGAAACTTACCGGAGGTGAAA
>JACQBS010000025.1 GCA_016194325.1 Nitrospinota bacterium
ATCAGAAGGGATTAACAACAAGATAAAGAGGCTAAAGCGTATGGCCTACGGCTATAGAGATGTTAAATACTTCTTACTCAAGATACATCAGCATTGTGGACTGCTTGACCCTAAGTTTTCAACTTAAATACGAAAGAGGGTACTATTTTTATGTCTACAATTGAATCCCATGCACCTACACGAATAGACCTATGCGGCGGGACAATAGATATATGGCCATTGTATCTATTCCATGAATCAGCTACTACTATAAACCTCGCCGTAAATCTCTATGCAAAGACAAAAATTGAGCCAAGAAACGACAGCAGGATAATAATAGAATCAAGAGACCTTAAAAAAAGAATAAAATTTGATTCAATAAAGGATATTAAGCATAACCATACCCTTTCACTCGCCACCAGGGCTATAAACTTTTTCAAACCGGAATCGGGGCTATATATTGAGACAGACTCCGAATCGCCGTCAGGAGCCGGGCTTGCAGGCTCTTCAGCCCTGAATATATCCCTCTGCTCTGCTTTAAATAAACTTACAAACAGTAAATATCCAAAAAAAGAGATTATAACTATTGCAAAAAATATTGAGTCACAGGTTATAAACATACCAACAGGCGACCAGGATTATTACCCCGCAATGTTCGGAGGACTCCATTTTATTAAACTCTCAATTGAAGGTGTCCGAGCAGATAAGTTTAAAATAGATAATAAAGAATTTGAAAAGAGAATCACACTTTGTTACTCCGGCTCTTCAAGAAATTCAGGTATAAATAACTGGGAGATATTTAAGAGACATATTGACGGCAATGAAAAAATATTTAAAAATTTAGAATCTATAAAAATAACAGCCGATAAAATGAAATCGGCTGTTATTAATTCAGATTTTAAGATGATTGCAAGATTAATTGGAGAGGAATGGAAAAACAGAAAGAAATTATGGAAAGGCGTATCCACCCCTGAAATAGAAAAATTAATAGAAATAGCAGAGAAAAACGGTGCAATATCTTCAAAGGTCTGCGGGGCAGGCGGCGGCGGCTGTGTAATATTCTTCTCAGAACCGCATAGGCAGGAAGATATAAAGACCGCCCTGAAAAAAACAGGGGCAAGAGTTATAGATTACAGGATAGATAATGGCGGCGTAAAAATGAAATAATTTTAGCTTGACGAATATCAATTAGAATAATATATTATTCACGAAATAAATATCAATCAACCACCCTGCAGCAAGCTGCAGGGTATGAGTGGTAATTCTATTTTACCCCTCACCCTAACCCTCTCCCACAAGGGGAGAGAAAATATAAGGTAACCCTGTAGCAAGCTACAGGGAATACAAGTTAAAAAATATTTTAATCTTCTTTTAATCTTACATAAGATAATATAGCCAACCATAACAAGCCTTAAGAGAAATTTTCAAAACATAACAAATGAAGAAATTATTAGTCTTTATATTATTTGTTTTATTATATACAACAACTGCCTCGGCACAGGAGGATGTCGGTTCTTTAATCAGCCCTGGTCCTCTTTCAAAGGCTCATGAAAAATATGAGGGAATTACAAACTGTACAAAATGCCATGCCCTCGGAGGCGGTATCCCCGACAGCAAATGTCTTGCTTGTCATGACAAGCTTGCCGAAAAGATAAAAAACAAAGAGGGTCTGCATGCTACCTTTTCCCAGTCATGCATAAAGTGTCATGGCGAACATAAAGGTAAGGCATTCAAGATTGTTACTATTGATAAAGGGAAATTTAATCATGATGATACAAGTTATCAGCTCAAAGATAAACACCTAAAGGTTGACTGTAGCAAGTGTCATAAGAAAGAAAAAGAGGGTGTCTATACAGGATTATCAAAGGACTGTATCTCCTGCCATGAAGATAAACATACCGGTCAGCTTGGTAAGGATTGCGGAAGGTGTCACAAATTTATAGGGTGGAAGGATATAGAGAAGTTTAGCCATAATAAAGACTCCAAATATGCCATTACAGGAAAACATCTTGATGTCAAGTGTGAAAAGTGCCATCCAAAGAATAAGTATAAGATTGAAAAATTTGAGGAGTGTATAACCTGTCATAATGATATACACAAAGGCAAGCCTCAGTGTACAGAGTGCCATACAACAGAGGGCTGGAAAAAGGTAAAGATTGACCATACAAAGACAAACTATCCTCTTACAAATAAACATATTCAGGTAAGCTGTGAAAAGTGTCATAAGAATAACCAGCTTAAGGGAATACCTTATAAAACCTGTGATTCATCTGCCTGTCACTCAGACCCACATAAAAAGCAGTTCCCTGATAAGATATGCGAATCATGCCATACAACTGCAGGCTGGAAACCATCTCAATTCAACCACAATGCCCCAGAATATGCAGGCTTTAAACTTGATGGTAAACACACGGATGCAAAGTGCGATAAATGTCATATAGAAGGAAAGTTTAAGCCAATCAATTATAAGACATGCGATACATCAGATTGCCATAAGGATACTCATAAAGGACAGTTCAAGGGTAAGACCTGCGAATCATGCCACAATGTTAAAGGATGGAAGCCTGCCCTATTCAATCATAATGCATCTGAATACACAGGATTTAAACTTGATGGTAAACACGCGGATGCAAAGTGCGATAAATGTCATATAGAAGGAAAGTTTAAGCCAATCAATTATAAGACCTGCGATACATCCGATTGTCATAAAGATACTCATAAAGGGCAATTCAAGGGCAAGGCTTGTGAGTCATGCCACAATGTTAAAGGATGGAAGCCTGCCCTATTCAATCATAATGCATCTGAATATGCAGGGTTTAAACTGACAGGTAAACATATAAAGACAGGCTGTGAGAAATGTCATGAGCTTGGCAAGTATAAACCTATAGCTGTAAACTGTTTTAACTGCCATGAGAAAGATGATGTCCATAAAAAAGAGCTTGGTAATACTTGTGATAAATGTCATAACACGGAAGAGTGGAAGAAGACAACCTTTAACCATAATTTACAGTCAAAATTCCCTCTAATAGCAAGGCATTCGGAGGCAAAATGCGAGAAATGTCATCAGGAGAAAAAATATAAAATTGCAAAAGAAAAATGTATAGACTGCCACGAGGATATTCACAAGGGCAGTTTCAAAGAGGAGTGCACATCATGTCATACTCAGGCTGATTGGCTGCCGAGAAGATTTGACCACAAGGGCAGGACAGGCTTTGAATTACGAGGTGTTCATAATGATATACTCTGCATAAGCTGTCATAAGACAAAAGGTGAATATAAAAAGGTCAACCGTTATTGCAATCAGTGCCATGTTGACCCTCACTTCAACCAATTTGGCAGTATAAACTGTACTCAATGCCACAGCGAGAACACATGGAATCCGACACAATTTAACCACAGTAAGACAGGTTATCCTCTTGTAGGCGGACACCGCACAGCAGAATGTAAGGACTGTCACAGGGATCGTGTATATAGGAATGTAGGTTCGGCATGTGTTAATTGCCATCTAAGTAAATACACAAGTGCTGCAAACCATGTAACAAAGAGCTATAATCAGGATTGCACAGCCTGTCATAATGTATCATTTGCAGCATGGACATTTAACCACTCTAAGGCATCAGGCGGTGCAAGCTGTGCAAGCTGCCACTCAAGCAAGGCACCGTCAAGCCATACCACAAACAACTGGACATCATGTGAAAATTGTCATAGATACCCGACATGGACTTTTACTCATCCATCGGGTGGAACAGGGTGCGGGGCTTCAGGTTGTCATCTAACTTATAGTACGCCAACAAGGTCAGCGAATCATTCTACAAATGGATGGACAACTTGTGAAAACTGCCATAGGTATCCTACTTGGACATTTACACATCCAACAAGCGGTAGCGGATGTGGTGTTTCAGGCTGTCATTTAACTTACAGCACACCGTCAAGGACAGCACGCCACTCTACTAATGGCTGGACAACCTGTGAAAACTGCCACAGTTATCCAACATGGACATTTACTCACTCATCAATAAACTCAAATTGTTACACCTGTCATTCAAGTAATTATCCATCTGCCCATAGCACATACAGCAGCCGATTTGGGACAACCTGTGAGAACTGTCACAGGTATCCATCTTGGTCAACAACAACATTCAGTCACTCATTTACATCATTCCCAACCAACCATAAGGGGACTTCATCATGCTCACAGTGTCATGCCAGCCAGAACTATGGAAATAAAGGCGGCTGTAGAGATTGTCATGGAGATAAACATAAGAAGGGTTACTCCAATGCCCAGTGTTTAAGCTGTCATCCTACAGGCAAGGGTGATTAATTATGAAGAAAATATTTTTAATATTAATGGTAATTTTTATATCCTCAGGTATTTCATCAGGGACGGAATATCATGGACTTGTCTCTGTTGAAGATTATTACTCAAATGATTCCAGTTCGGCGTATAGCTTCAATCTCCTTAACACCCGCTTGAGACTTGATGCTAATAAATTAAATGAGTCAGGGAATCTTTCATTCCACTTTGATGGCAGAGAGAGAAATAATCTCGGCACAAAGGACTACAACAGTAAATATATTAAAAGTGAGAGGATTGATACGCTAAACCTTGAATATGCAGCCTCAGATAGATTTTACCTTGCAGTAGGACGAATGTGGCCCAAAGAACTCTCCCTTGAGAGAGTAGACGGTGTCAACCTTATATTTCAGAGTACAGCCTACGGCCTGGGATTATTCGGAGGGATGAAGCCAAACCCCTATACAGAAGAATTTAATTCAGAATACACAACAGCAGGTGGTTATCTCTTCTATCGCAAGGAGGATACTTCGGCAAGCCTTGCCTTTACAAGTAACGGCTATAAAAGTGGTGTAGACCGTCAATATATATATGGACAATTATCTTCCTCTCTGACTAAAATTTTAAGATTCTACGGCTCAGTTACAGCCGACAATAACCAATTGACAAATAACACAGACCTGACTAATTTAATTTTAGAACTTTCCTACAGGCCAACTTATGGCAGAAACCTAACATTTGGTTTTAACCAATTCCGCTCATTTAGACTATACAAGTCTATGGAATTTGATATTGCAAATACAGAGCAGCAGTCCTATTATGTAAGGGGTGATTACCGTTTCTATGACAGATATACTTTATACGGTAAATATGAACGTCAATCCCTGCAATACAGGGCATACCTGACTGAAACAAAAAGCTCAAATATCTATCAATTGGGAATGAGGAATGATAATTTGATGAATAAAGATATAACATTGGATATTAATGCCATTATGGCAGACAGCTACAGTTCAAGCTATAATTCATATAATGTGGAGGCGGGTAAATTCTTCACCGAGAGGTTTCAGATGGTTTTCAACGGCTCTTATATGCAGACAAAATATACATTTACCGATTATACTGATACAGTTACAAACTATGCTGCTTATGGCTATTGGTTTCTGAGCAAGAAATGGAATCTTTCAGTCTCCTATGATGGAAGACAGGGAAAGGACTATTCTACAAATACCGTAATATCCCGCATTACATACAAGTTTTAATACATTAAAATCTCTAAACTCTAAATCCTAAATCCTAAACAAATTCAAATTTCAAATGACAGAAATCCAAAACTATCTGTTCTATATTATAAGTTGTTTTGAGCATTTGTATTTTGATATTTGATATTGTTTAGAATTTAGAAATTAGAAATTGGGATTTTATTTGTTTCATGCCTTTCCAAATTTCTTCTCAATCTGAATACCTATTTTTGTTAGAAATTCATTTGGGAGTTCCCCCCCCGCAAATATATAAATATAATCATTTGGAAATACCTTTATTTCTTCACCAACTGTAATCTTTACATCCTTTTCCCTAATCTCTTTAAGATTTGAGTTAAAGATGACCTTTATTAATTTCTTTGAGACTGCTTCATCAAGACGCTGTTTATTCATTGGTTTAATACGGCTAAATGACTCACCTCTGTATGATAAAATTACATTATTCCCCGGCTGGTTTGCCAGTGCCATAGCTGTCTCCACTGCACTATCACCGCCGCCGACAACAAGGAGATTCTGATTCCTGTGCTGTTCAGGCTCCAATAGCCTATAAGTTACCTTTGGCAGATTCTCACCCAAAGCTCCAAGTTTTCTTGGTGTTCCTCGGCGCCCTATAGCCAATACCACTGTCCTTGACAGATATTCACCCTTAGTAGTTATAACTCTAAAGTTTCCATTCTCCTGCTTTAATTCAAGCATTTTCTCATTAATATTTATTTTTAGACCTGTTTTTTTAATTACCTCCATAAACAAATCAAGGAGTGACTCCTTCGTAGTCTCTTTCACCTTAACCTTGCCATACAGAGGGAGTTCCATAGTAGATGTCATAACGATTTTATGCCTCGGATATTGAAGTATTGTGCCTCCAATATCACCTTGCTCAATTGTTAAAAACTTAAACTTATATTTGAGAGCAGCAAGTGAAGCTGATATGCCTGATGGCCCAGCCCCGACAATTATTGTATCGTAAATATCTTTATTAACCACCTCATTCTCTTTTATAAAACAGGAGATATATTCAACTGCCTCACGCCCCTGAGTAACAGCATTTCTAATGAGCCCCATACCACCCAGTTCTCCCACAATAAAAATTCCTTTTACATTGGTCTCAAAATTCGGGGTTATATATGGTATATTAACCCCTCTTGTCTCTGTGCCAAAGACAAGTGTAATCGCACCGACAGGACAGGCGGCTGCACATGCCCCATGCCCTATACAGCGGGATGCATTAATTAAGGCAGCCTTTCCATTCACAAGCCCAAGGATATCCTTTTCAGGACATGCCTTTACACAAGCACCACTGCCTATGCACTTTGCAGGGTCAACATAAGGATGAATTGAGCTGGGTTCATAAAGGCCGTATTCTTTTGCCCTGTCAATCTTTCTCTGAACCTTTTGAGACTTCTTCCAATTACTCAGAAGATATATCCCTATGGCAAATGCTATAATTAATATTGATACTAAAAAAGTTAAAATATTCTACCTCCTAAATATAGCTATGGTCATTTATTTTTATAATAAAGGTATCAGTGCGGTCAAGTAAAAAAGGAAAAGCAAGGTTGAGGTTGAGGTTAAGGCTAAGAAATTATTGGTGCACTAACACCTTGCCTTTTTCCTTTGCCTTTTATAGTTTATTAAAATGAAATATCTATAATATATGGACACTCTCAAGTTTTTAGCTGATGTAAATGTAGAAAAACCAATAATAGATTACTTGAGAAAACAAGGATATGATGTAAAATGGATACCAGATTATAATTGTGAAATCCTTTACGAAGACCTTTTGGAGATTGCAAATATTGAAAAAAGAATTCTCATTACTAATGATAAGGATTTTGGAGAGCTAATCTTTTTACAAAAAAGACTATCCAACGGAATAATTCTCATCAGGGTTAAAGGTCAAGGGAGAGACATAAAACTAAAAAGGGAGAGGCATAAAACTAAAATTGGTAAAAAAACTATTACAGAATTATAGTAAGAAAATTTTGAATCACTTTACCGTAATAAGTATCCTCCGGCAAAACCGGAGGTATTACGATTGCTGCCCCCTCAAAGGGGGCTGACCGCAATCGGTTAAAGTCAAAACCCTCAAGCTGTCATTCCCGCGTGCATTTGGCGGGAATCCATGTTTTATGACTGGATGCCCGACAGAACCATTCGGGCA
>JACQBS010000087.1 GCA_016194325.1 Nitrospinota bacterium
AATTTCACCTCCGGTAAGTTTCGTCATCAGCAAAACTATACCAGATACGGCTGAAATTCGATGCACCCTTTTATCTCATTGTAATTCCTAAACTTTATTAAGCTTAATTTCTTGACTTCAACTTTATTACGAAAGAACCGATTTTTTGAACGAATCAATTTCAGTGTTTCATTGCCTATTTCGTAAATCCACGGTAAATCATTCTTAAATATGCTTAAAGCCATAAGAATGGGGATATGAGAATTTACTCCTTTACCCATATGAAGCAATTCTTCCATCATCATTGGATAAAATCGCATTTTTCTTCTTCCGAACTCTGGGTCAACTCTTCTTTCTATTCTTGAAGGTAAGTCCTCAAACATAATTTTTACTTCCTCAAAAAGCTTTGCTACGGAAGTTTCTGCAACATCTTCTTTTTTCTTTACTTCGGTTGCTGCCTTTGAATTTTTGGCAATGATTTCACTTATCTTTTTCTTAAAGTTTTCCACAAGCGTTTTGACAAGTTGCTCATCTAGGTCTAAGCCTGGAACTTTTTTCACAAGTTCTAAAATAAGTTTTGTCAAAGAGGATAAATCGTCATCAAGATTTTGGAATTGTTCAAAAGGTCCTTTTATGGCTGCACTTAATGGAATACCCAAGGCAACTCCAATTACTTTGGTATTTAATTTGCCTCTTGCTACACCTGCTTCATAAAGTATCCAAGGTCTGTCAACACTGTGTTGTGTCATCAAACAAACCACATCTGTCGCCTCGTCAATTTTCTCCATTATTGCGGGATACCACTCAGAACCATATTCTATTCCTTGCGTTGGTTTTTTGTCGGAAGAACGAAAGGATTTTAAAGCACCTGCACTTGCGCTTTTTAATAAGTTGCAAAACTCGTCTGCAAGGTAGGCATCTCTTGTGTCGTGGCTTATGAACACAAGTGATGTTTTGCTTTTAGGAAGAATTTCTTTTGCCACTTCTTTTTCAAGGGTTCAGTAATAATTTTTTTAATCATTTTGTTTTTCTCCTTTCCCTGCCCGAAACGAGCAGATAACTTATTTGTATCCGAACAGGTTCGGATATTTCTAATTTAGTCAAATTTAAGAAGGACTCAACCGTATAATAGGCAATCTCCTTTAATCCTGTCAAGTATTTTCTCTTTTCTGGATATCCTGTGCATCCGTTATATTATTGTCATAAGTGCCGTGAAAGAAAAATATTCTATGAAATCTTTTTTGTTTTTGATATTCTAATACTCATGGTGCGATTTCAGGAGTTTTTAAGAGAGCCGAAGATAGCCTATTTTTCAATGGAGGTAGGCATATTGAATGATATGCCTACATACAGCGGAGGGCTTGGTGTTCTTGCAGGGGATACAATAAGGTCAAGTGCCGATTTAAAACTCCCCTTCATTGCAGTCACCCTTTTAAGCAGAAAGGGTTTTTTTAATCAGGATATAGATGAAAATGGGAGGCAGATAGAATCTCCTGTTTCATGGGAGACATCCAGATTCATGACCTTGCTTTCCGAGAAGGTCAAGGTAAAGATAGAAGGGAGAGATGTTTATGTTCAGGCATGGCTATATATTGTGGATAGTCTTACAGGCGGCAAGGTTCCTATATTCTTTCTTGATACAGATATCCCGGAGAATGCATCTGCTGACAGGGAGATAACTTCCCATCTATATGGCGGTGACAATAAATATAGATTAAAACAGGAGATTGTCCTTGGCATCGGCGGGGTAAGGATGCTGAATGCCCTCAATTTCCAGATTAAGAAATATCATATGAACGAAGGGCATGCCTCATTTCTTACACTTGAGCTCCTCTTAGAATTCAAAAAAGATATTGAATCTGTATGGGACGAGAGATTTGTCTGGGATACGGAAAGGATAAAAGACCTCTGTGTTTTTACAACCCACACACCTATAGAGGCAGGACACGATAAGTTTCCATATGATTTAATCAGAGATGTAATGGGCGAATTAATCCCGTTTGATATACTTAAAGAACTTGCAGGGAAGGACAATCTAAATATGACACTCCTCGCATTAAACTTGAGCAAATATGTAAATGGTGTTGCAAAAAAACATGGAGAGGTCTCAAAGAATCTTTTCCCGGGCTATGAAATACATGCAATTACAAATGGCGTTCATTCATATACATGGACATGCGAGAGCCTTGCGAGGGTCTATGATAAATATATTCCGGGCTGGGCAAATGAGCCTGAGCTGTTTGTAAGAATCGGAAAGATACCCGATGAAGAGTTGTGGGGTGCCCATAGAGAGGCAAAGAAGAGATTGTTTGATTATATTAAAGATACAACTGGTATGGAGATGAGTCCTGAAATTCTGACAATCGGCTTTGCAAGGAGGGCAACTGCATACAAGAGGGCTGACCTTTTATTCTCCGATATAGACAGGCTTAAAAAGATAGCGAAGACAGGAAAACTCCAGATTATATATGCAGGCAAGTCGCATCCAAATGACCAACATGGAAAAGAACTTATACAAAGAATACATAACTATATTAAAGAACTTAAAGGGACTATAGATATTGTATATCTGAAAAATTACAATATGGATATTGCACTAAAACTTGTCTCAGGTGTTGATATCTGGCTGAATACCCCTTTGAGGCCGAGAGAGGCTTCCGGTACAAGCGGGATGAAGGCTGCACACAATGGGGTTATAAATTTTAGTGTATTGGATGGCTGGTGGATAGAGGGGCACATAGAGGATTTTACAGGCTGGTCAATAGGTCCTGTGCCGTCTGAGGTTACATTAACTGAAAATTTGGATACAAAAGATGCTGATGACCTCTATTCAAAATTAGAAAAAATTATTATACCGATGTTTTACAATGAAAGGAACACATGGGTAAGGATGATGCAAAATGCCATCGGCAAAAATGCCTACTACTTCAACAGCCACAGGATGATGAGGAGATATGTCACTGAGGCGTATATAAGGTAATCCTTGACTTATTATTTAGCAGGGATATATGATAAGACAAAAATAAGGTTTAAAGGAGGTGAGACGAATGAAGATTTTAAAGATATTTGGTTTAATGGTATTGGCAGTATCAATGGCTACTGGTTATGCCTCTGCTAAGGATATGGGCGGTATGATGCATGGCGAGATGATGATGGGTGAGGGCATGGCAGGACATAAGGAAGAGCATCATAAGATGATGAATGACATGATGCAGTCTATTGCCGACTTAACTGCTGTAGTAAAGGAGTCAGTTACCGATAAAGCTGCAAAAGATAAATGCGATGCCATTATTGCAAAGGTTGGAGAATTGATGAAGAAACATGACGAGATGTATAAAGCTCATCAGCAGAAGATGGAAGAGATGATGAAATCCCATAAAGAAATGATGGAGAAAAAGAAGGAAAAGAAATAAAAGATAGTGATTAGTGTTAGTGTGAGTTTCAGTGTACTTTATTTTATTGACACTGACACTAATCACTAACGCCGGTACTCCTGAAATGACCTATGATGAGACACTCAGATTCCTTTATAGTCTTGAAAAATTCGGAATAAGATTTGGTCTTGAGAATATCTCACTTACCCTAAATCTCCTCCAAAACCCCCATCAAAAATTCAAATCTATACTCATAGCAGGAACAAATGGCAAGGGCTCAACTGCCGCCATGATAGCCTCAATTTTACAATGTGCAGGATATAAAACTGCTCTCTATACATCTCCTCATCTACAGGATTTCAGAGAAAGGATAAGAATTAATGGGGTTATGATACCAGAGGAAGATGTAATTGAGCTAACTGAACTTATTAGAAATAGGATATATAACCACTCCGAACTCTCCCTTACTTTCTTTGAATTTACAACCGCTATGGCATTTCTATATTTTGCAAGAGAGAAAGTGGATTTTGCAGTTGTAGAAGTCGGCATGGGGGGAAGGCTTGATGCAACAAATGTCTTAAATCCAGTCTTATCAATTATTACAGAGATTGACATTGAGCATACTGAACACCTCGGCGAAGATATAAAATCAATAACAAGAGAGAAGGGGGGAATTATAAAGGAGAATGGAATTACTATTCTTTCATCAAACAAAACCGATGTGGTTGAGGTTATAGAGTCTATATGCAAAGAGAAAAATGCAAAACTTTATAGAATAGAAAGGGATTTTGGATCTCGGATTATAGAATTTGGAATGAGAGGCTCGAGATTTGAATTCCACAATCCGCAATCCTCAATCCGCAATTTTGAGATTCCCCTTCTTGGCAGGTATCAGATAATTAATGCCTCAACTGCAATAAAAGCCGCACTTATTCTACCCTCCCTCAGAGGGGGGGTAAAAATTGGTGACTCTGCTATTTATGAGGGATTGAAAAATGTCAAATGGCAGGGAAGGCTTGAGATTGTATCAGAGAATCCCATTATTATCTTAGATGGTGCCCACAACCCCGCCGCCGCAAAAGTTCTGTCAGAGGAACTGAAGAAATTTTGGAATTCGGAATTCGGAATTCGGATTAATAAACTTATACTCATTATTGGAATATTAAAAGATAAAGACTACAAAGGAATTATCTCTTTCTTAGCACCTATTGCGGATTATATTATTGCTGTCAAACCTAAAACCCTTAGAGTAAGAGAGCCTGAAGACTTAAAGATAGAGTCATTAAAATATCCCCCCCCGCCTGCCTCCCCCCACAAGTGGGGGAGGAATAAGGTGGGGGGATTAATGGAAAGGGTAGAGATAATTGAAGATATATCAGAGGCAGTCTTAAGAGCAAAAGGTCTTGCCAGTGTAGATGACCTCATCTGTATTACAGGCTCCTTTTTTACAGTAGGGGAGGCGAGGAAATGGGTGACCAAAATGGCTTGAGATGTGGATTGTCTCATGCCATAATTAACCCTTAATGAGAAAAAATCAAAAAATATTCTGCCTGTTATTGACTATATGCTGTTCACTATTTATCATTCACTATTCCTTTGCCGAAGAGCCGATTCCTTCTACAGGCATGAAGGAACAGGTTTATATCTCTGCTGACCATCTTGAATTTTTAAAATATAAAAATCTCATGGATGGGAGGGGAAATGTGGAGATATGGTATAAAGACAAGGCTATCTTTGGCGATGCAGTTGAATTTAATACAGAGACAGGTATCGGAAATATAAAAGGGAATGTGGTTCTCTCTGACACTGAGAGCCAGATATATTCTGAATCGGCAGAGTTTAATATAAAGACTACAACAGGGACGCTGCAAAATACTTCAGGGATTATAGCATCAAAATATTATTTTACAGGGGAGAAGTTAGAAAAGGTTGGGACAGACAGATATACAATATTCGGCGGGACACTTACAACATGCTGTGAGGAGACACCTGCATGGAGATTTAAGGTTAAAAAATCACACATGCATTTAGAACATTATGCATATCTAACAGGCTCATCCCTTTTGATTAAAGATATTCCAGTTTTTTATCTTCCTTATTGGATTGTCCCCATTAAGACAAAGAGGGCGACAGGATTTCTTACCCCTTCCTTTGGTTCAAGCAATAAAGACGGTTTTTTTATAAACAACAGTTTCTTCTGGGCAATAACCGACCATCAGGATGCAACAATCTATCTTGATTATTTAGAAAAAAAGGGGGTCAGAGAGGGGCTTGAGTATAGATACTTTCTCAGTAAAAACAGTTCAGGTAATTTTTTAGGCTCTTATCTAAAGGAGAGGGATACGGAAAGGGAATTATATAAGATAAATTTTGATCACAATCACCTGTTTCCATACAATGTTCAGGGTGCAGTTAAGATTGACATTGTGAGTGGAGCCAATCCTGACAGGGAATATGAGGACGATACCGGCTTAAGGACGAGGAGATATACGGATTCCTATGCGAGGCTTACAAAAAGCTGGCTTTCAAGGAGCCTTCAAATTCTCGGGCGAAAGAGGGAGAGTGTGGAATCAGGTTATAGCGAGATATATGCTCAGGCACCGGAGGTAACATTTGTAAACCAGAAAGAGAGGATTGGAAATTTACCCTTCTTTTTCAGTATGGATTCTTCTTTTACAAGTTTCAGGAATGAGAAGGGGAGGGATAAAACAGAATTGGAGAGGGGTGACATTTATCCGAGGGTTACTTATACATTTGATAGATACCAATGGCTTACACTCACACCAACTCTTGGTTTGAGGGAGACCTATTACAGCCGCGGCTTAAATAAAAAGGATGGTTTCACAAGAGACCTCTATGATGCCGAATTAAAGATGGAAGGACCAAAGTTATTCAGGACATTTAACACAAAATCTCCTCTGAAGCATATAATTGAGCCGAGGGTGGTTTATAACTATATACCTGATATTGACAGGGAAGACAGAAGGGAGATAATACAGATTGATGGTATTGATTCCGTTACATCAAAAAATATCATTTCCTATTTTCTGACAAACAGGGTCTTGAGGAAAACCGGGAGTACAGATGAGGTTGTTAGACTTGAGATAAGCCAGCAGTATGATATAACTGAGGCAAATAGAAATGATAACTTGCAAGTAGTTCCCCGCCGCCCCTTTTCAGATTTGAGATTTGATTTAGATACTCACATTTTAAAGCCTCTCATATTTAATTTTGATACAAAGTATGATGTCTATGAAAGCCAGATTAATACAGCCAATTTAGATATAGGTGTAAATTATGAAGATATATGGTATCTGACTACTGAGAGGAGATATACACGAAAACCTGAGTCAACTTTTTTAACAGGCATTGCAGGGATTAATCTGACAAAAAATCTAAATTTTCAATACAGTGCCAGATATGAGGAATTAAATAAAAAATTCCTTGAAAACGATTATAGTGCTGCCTACTCATCTGGATGCTGGGAGTTATCCTTTGATGTAGTTGATAGAAAATATTTTGTAAATAACGAAGAGAGGAATGAGATGAAATTCTTCTTTCTGATAACCTTAAAGGATGTGGTATCAATTGGAAAGAGGGGAAATCTGGGATTGATTCAGAGAAAGATATAAGAAATTGGGCGCAGATGAACGCAGATAGACGCAGATGTTAAAAAGGGTTAAAAAAGTTTTATCTGTGTAAATCTGTGTCATCTGTGGTTACTGCATTACTTGAGTTTATATGACTTCAAATAATTACTCTGTTAGAAGATATGTAAAAATTGTATACCGTCTTGCCTCTATCTTATTTCTTACCCTTCATGTCTTACTTTTGTATAATGTATATTCCTATGCAGATATATGTATAGATTGCCACACAAATCCCAGGTATAAGAAAGAGGATATAGAAAAATTACAGGAATGTCTTGATTGTCATGGTAGTGCAGGGCATGTATACAAGAAGAGTAAATTTGAAAAAGAGACCATAGTGATAACGAATATTGCAGATAAAAAGAATCTTCCTTCTTCTAATCATCATTCAGAATTAGCCTCTGTCCCGGGCTTAAAGGATATGATTTTGATTCCAAAAGGTGAATTTATTATGGGTACTGATATAAGGCTCAAAGATGAGAGACCTGAGCATGTTGTTTATTTAAAGGACTTCTATATAGATAAATTTGAGGTTACAAATGAGGATTATCAGAAATTTATTGAAGTTACAGGGCATAAAGCCCCTGAAAATTGGGAAGATAATAAGTATCCTGCAGGAAAGGGAAGACATCCTGTAATATTTGTAGACTGGCATGATTCGGATGCATACTGTAAATGGTTAGGCAAGAGGCTTCCGAGAGAGACTGAATGGGAAAAGGCTGCCAGAGGTATAAACGGCTTCACATTTCCGTGGGGCAATGAATGGGACCCAAATAAATCTAACAATCCAATTAGAGGCTCGGTGGGTACGATGACGGTCGGTTCATTTGAGTCAGGGAAAAGCCCTTATGGCATTTATGATATGAGTGGAAATGTCTGGGAGTGGGTGGATGACTATTATTTGCCGCATCCGGGCTCAGATTATGCGAGTCCGGAATTTGGTAAAAAATATAGGGTATTGAAAGGCGGTTCATGGTGGGACTGTAGTTTTTACAGTTGCGGTATATCAGCACCTGCATTCAACAGGGCATTTTTTGACCCTTCAACAAAGAATGATAGTTTCGGATTTAGATGTGCAGCAGATGCGAGATAGAATTATAATGACATATATTGATACCAGATGTAATATATTATTTATATTAATCGCTGTTTTTCTTTTATTTTCCTGCTCAAGAGAGAGCGCCCCCAAGATAGAAGGTATGGTCTATATACCATCAGGTGAGTTCGTTATGGGAAGCGAAGATGTTGATACGGAGAACATTGGCAAGGAGTTTGGATTCAGCAGGGGGAGGCTCTATGAAGATGAAAGGCCAATGAGAAAATTATTTCTTAAAGGTTTTTATATAGATAAATATGAGGTAACCAATAGACAATATAAAACTTTTATTGATGCTGCAGGTTATGCATCTCCACAGACATGGGAAGGCGGTTTATATCCGGCGTGGCAGGATGCCCATCCTGTAAATAATGTTACATGGTTTGATGCACATGCCTATTGTAGGTGGGCAGGCAAAAGGCTGCCTAAAGAAGAAGAATGGGAGAAGGCTGCAAGGGGTCCTTCTGGAAACAAGTATCCATGGGGAAACGAATACGATGAAAAGAAGGCAAATATTAATAAAGGGGACACAGTCCCTGTTGGAAGCTATGAGACTGACAAGAGTTACTATGGTGTGTATGATATGGGGGGGAATGTAATGGAGTGGATAGATGCATGGTATGAGCCTTACCCGGGGAATAAAACCGAGGTAAAGGATTTTGGAAAAATATCAAGGATATTGCGTGGCGGCTCCGGCAGTGTGCTTGGCCATTATATCATGGGCAGGATATATGCCAGATCCTCATTCAGACACTACTACCTCCCGGGCGGTGCGGGAAATGATGGCGGTATTCGGTGTGCAAAATCGGCTGAAGCTGAATAGGATATCAGGGTCGGCTGATTTGAATATAAATTTCTTGGCTGGAATATGGCTGATATGTATTTTAGTGCTGCCGGCTTGCAGCAGACTACCAGAGGATATGAGCATGATACCGAAAGGTGAATTTATAATGGGAAATAACACCGGGGGCAGTAATGAAAATCCTGAGAGAAAGGTCTACTTAAATGATTTTTTTATGGATAAATATGAGGTAACAAACGAGGCATATTTACGTTTTGTTAAACAGGCAAAGCACGGAGAACCAAAAGAGTGGCAGGTCTACGGTTACATGGAAGATAAAAAAAATCATCCTGTTGTCTTTGTGAGTTTTGATGACGCATTAGGATATTGCAACTGGTTAGGCAAAAGGCTCCCTACGGAAGAAGAATGGGAGAAGGCTGCCCGCGGCACAGGCGGGTATATATATCCATGGGGTAATGAGTTTGAATTGGGAAGGGCTAATACCAGTCTTTCAGGTATAGTAGGCACAGCAAAAGTCGGGATGTATGAGGGCGGCAGAAGTTTATATGGGCTTTATGACATGGCTGGAAATGTATGGGAGTGGACAAGCTCCACTTATACTGGTAAAGAGAAGGTATTAAAAGGAGGCTCATGGGGTTTGAGCCACAAACTTGCACGGACATTTACCCGTATTGGATATGAACCCGGCACAAAGACAAATAATATTGGTTTCAGGTGTGCTAAAGATAGATAATTTTTCATTCCAAATCTGATAATATTTTTTATATGACTGGAAACGAGATTAGAAAAAAGTTTCTTGATTATTTTAAAGAGAGAGGGCATACGATTGTAAAAAGCTCCTCCCTCATACCTTCTGCCGACCCCACACTCCTCTTTACAAATGCAGGGATGGTTCAGTTTAAGGATGTCTTTCTTAGTAAGGGAAAAAGGGATTATAAGAGGGCTGTTTCATCACAGAAGTGTGTAAGGGCAGGCGGGAAGCATAACGACCTTGAAGTGGTTGGCAGGACAGCAAGGCATCATACCTTTTTTGAGATGCTTGGCAATTTCTCCTTCGGGGATTATTTCAAGGAAGGGGCAATTGAGTATGGATGGGAGTTTATGACAGGGATTGTAAAACTGCCTAAAGAGAAACTCTGGATTACTGTTTACAAAGACGATGACGAGGCATTTAAAATCTGGAATGAGAAGATTGGAATACCCGCCAATAAAATTGTAAGGCTCGGCGAAAAAGACAATTTCTGGAGTATGGGGGATACAGGTCCATGTGGTCCATGCTCGGAGATTCATATAGACCAGGGGGAAGGGATAGGATGCGGCAGACCTGAATGTAATGTGGAATGCGATTGCGACAGGTTTATGGAAGTATGGAATCTTGTATTCATGCAGTATAACAGGGACGCAAATGGCAAACTTACTCCATTGCCAAATCCGAGCATAGATACAGGGATGGGGCTGGAGAGGCTCTCTGCCGTTGTCCAGAAGGTTAAGAGCAATTATGATTCCGATTTGCTAAAGCCGATAATTACTTATACAGAAGGGCTTTTTGAAAAGAAATATGCAGGGCAGGGCAGTAGCCCTGCTGACATATCATTCAGGGTTATTGTAGACCACAGCAGAGCAATGACATTCCTCATCGGTGACGGTGTCATGCCTTCAAATGAGGGGAGGGGATATGTGTTGAGGAGAATCATACGCCGTGCCTCAAGACATGGCAGGATGTTGGGAAAAAGTGAGCCGTTTTTATTTAAAACCTCCGATGTTGTAATAAATCTAATGGAAGATACCTACCCTGAGCTTATTGACAGAAAGGAGTATATTTCAAAGGTTATTTCTACAGAGGAGGAGAGGTTCAGCAATACACTGGATATTGGCATGAAGATGCTGAATGATATGATTGAAAGCCTGAAGACAAAAAAAGAAAGGCTGATAGTAGGTGAAGACGCTTTCAAATTGTATGATACTTATGGATTCCCCCTTGACCTGACCGAAGATATAGCGAGGGACAGCGGGCTTGCAGTTGATTCGGCTGGATTTAATAGGGCAATGGATTTGCAGAAGGAAAAGGCAAGGGCATCATGGAAAGGCTCAGGAGAAGAGGGAATTAAGGCGATATACAGGGAAGTCGCTCATAAAATAAAAGGGACTCAATCCCTTTCAAAACCACAAAGGGACATGTTTATAGGATATGATACTTTGGAATCAGAGGGAACAGTCCTCTCTATGATAAAAGGCAATGATATGGTTAAATCTGCATCGGAAGGCGAACAGGTTGAGATAGTATTGGATAAAACGTCATTCTATGGTGAGTCGGGCGGGCAGGTGGGTGATACAGGAAAGATTTGGAATGATGATACCCATATAGATGTGTTAGACACGAAAAAACCTTTGCAGAGTCTGATTATCCATAGTGCTGTTGTCAAGAAGGGTAGTATCAAAGTTGCCAATACAGTCAAAATATCAGTGAATCAAAATAAACGACGGGAAATAGTATTAAATCACTCTGCCACCCACTTGCTTCATACTGCCTTGAGGGATGTCCTCGGCGACCATGTAAAACAGGCAGGCTCGCTTGTTGCCCCTGACAGGCTTCGTTTTGACTACACACATTTCTCAGCACCGAATATAAAAGAGCTGCACAGGGTTGAAGAAATAGTAAACCAAAAAATAAGGGAGAATTATTCTGTGGAGACATCAATAAAGGGACTGGAGGATGCTATCAAGGGAGGGGCTACCGCACTCTTTGGCGAAAAGTATGGGGAAGAGGTAAGGGTTGTGAAGATGGGTGATTACAGTATGGAGTTATGCGGCGGGACTCATGTGAATGCTACAGGGGATATAGGTTTGTTCAAGATAATCCATGAAGGCGGTATAGCATCAGGCATCAGAAGGATAGAAGCACTCACAGGTGAGAATGCGTATAGATATGTCAGAGATGAAGAAGAGCGTCTTTCAGAGATAAGAGAGATGCTTAAATCACCTCCTCATGAAGAATTGGCAAAGATAAAAAAGGTTTTAGATAGAAGCAAGGAATTGGAAAGGGAATTGCAAAAACTAAAAGAAAAGATGACAAAGGATATGAGCGGGGACATAATGTCAGAGGTAAAGGCAATAAAAGGGATAAATGTCCTTTCCAAAAATCTTGGGAATTTTGATATTAAGGACTTGAGGTCATTTATTGATTCTACAAAGGTTAAAATCAAATCGGGTGTTGTGGTGGCAGGGGGAGTAACAGATGGCAAAGTCTCTCTCGTTGCAGGTGTTACAAAGGATTTGATATCAAAACTCAATGCAGGTGAAATCATAAAACAGACTGCAGTTATTGTAGAGGGGAGCGGCGGTGGTAGGGCAGACATGGCACAGGCAGGTGGAAAGAACCCTGCAAAACTCACTGAGGCACTGGAAAAGGTGTATGAGATAGTTGAAAAGATGCTATAAATTCTAAAAAAATATGTAACCACAGATAGACACAGATTTACACAGATAAAAACTTTTTAGCTTTTTTATATCTGAGACTATCTGTGTTCATCTGTGGTTACTTATATGATTTGAGTGAATAAACTTCTGATTTTTGCAAAATCACCAATTAAAGGAAAGGTAAAGACCCGCCTTAAAAAAGATACCCCATTAACTGACGATGACATTCTAAAACTATACACAGCTTTTCTGAAAGATACAATTATTTCTGCTTCTCTCTCAAAGGCACAAAAGATATATATCGCTTACTATCCAGAGGATTCAAGAGATGTAATGTATGACATAGTTTTTCAATCTTCAATCTTCAATCTTCAATCTTTAATTGAATTATTCCCCCAATCAGGTAATGACTTTGATGTCAGACTTACAAATGCCATAAGGTATATTTCCCCTCACCCTGCCCTCTCCCAAAAGGGGAGAGGGAAAAGAGGGGGGGATAATATAATTATACTCGGCAGTGATTCCCCCCACATACAGCCATCAACTATAAACAAGGCATTTAAATTTCTGTCAACTCCGAACTTTAATGGGGCTATGGTGTTAGGCCCCAGTGGTGAAGGTGGTGTATACCTAATAGGGTTAAGGGGCAAGGGGCAAGGGGCAAGGGGCAAGAAGGGATTTGATTTTAATGGTGTTTTTACCTCTGGAAATGAGAGCGATAACCTTATTAAAATTGCCAAAAGGAAAAAGATGCCGCTCCTTATACTGGAGGAATTAACTGATGTGGATGTAAAATCCGATTTGATAACCCTTGTCAGCAACCTCTCTATTATAGAATACTCATCAAGACACACAAAAATACATCTACCACGATATACAATGAATGCAATTAAAGGGCTTGGTTTGGCTGTAGAAAGGAAAGAAGATGGTTCGACAGGCTCACCAGGCAGTGGGACAAGGGAAAAATATTTATCTCGCCATAAATAGTGAAAACATCTTCTGTTCAATGAAAGGATTTTCTCTAAAGACACCCTGAAATATATTGCATATACTTTCTCTGAAAATTTCATGAAAATTTTCTTGACCTCTCTGTCCTTAGAGAATAAAGTTAAAATATACAGTTATGATTTTACTATTACAGTAATATGGCCAGTCTGACAAAGCATATCTTAATTGTTGATAATGACTTTAATTTCAGCGCCCTTCTCAGCGATTTTTTCTCTAAAAAGGGCTGGGTTGTTTATACAGCGAAAGATGGACAGCAAGCCGTTAACAGCGTTCATACTAATGACCCCGACATTATTTTAATGAATGTTGACCTGCCGGTACGGGACGGAATTTCTACCTGTAATCTCCTGCGGAGGGATATTGCCATAGCCAGGCAATATCCCATCATTATGATGGGGGCTTTCCCTGATAAAAAAAAGATTGTTAAATCTATTGAAGCCGGATGCGACGACTTTATTGTTAAGCCATTTAAGTTTGATGTGCTGATTAATAAAATAGAAAAAATAGCTGATTTCTATCGCAAAAAGATAAACATTCCTAAACAGGAAGATGGGGTAGATTACAAAGAGGAAGAGCAAGAGGCGGAAATTATTGTTTATTCCATGAACGCAGTAAAAAAGATTTTTTCAAATACAATGAATGACAGGCGGATTGAGTATCCGGTCGTTCAGAAGGTTGTTGACAATATGGTAAAGATACTTCACAGGGAGAATAACCTGCCTATGGCATTCAAGATGAAATCGTATAATGATTATATATATATCCACTCGATTAATGTGGCTTCGCTATCTATGTCTTTTGCCTATCATCTGAAATGGGAACCTTCCGATTTGCAGATAGTCGGCGAAGGCGGATTTTTGCATGATATTGGAAAAACCAGGATTGATTTGCAGATTTTAATGAAGCCGGATAAGCTGACGGATGCTGAATTTTCTGAGATGAAGAAACATCCGTCACTGGGAAGAGATATATTGGTAAAAGAAAACATTACCGATGGGATACAAAAATAGCCCTGGAGCATCATGAACGTGTCAACGGCATCGGTTACCCGAACAGTTTATCCGGCGGGCAAATCAGTAAATTCGGAAAATTGGCTGCGATAATAGATGCTTACGATGCCCTGACAACGGACAGGTGTTTTAAGGGTGCTGTTGATTCTTTAGATGCCCTTAAGATTATGTCGGAGCCTGCAGGTCAATTCGACCAGATACTCTTTGATAAATTTGCAGACTTAATAAAAAATGAAACCATTGGCAAATAAAACAGGTCTATTCAGTTTTTTTAATAGTTATCTCCATGATAATCTGTGGCTAAATTTTTATAATTTTCTTGTCATAATATGAGAGTAGGTTTTGGATATGATGTACATAGATTTGTTAAGAACCGCAGGTTAATCCTTGGTGCAGTGGAAATATCTTATAACAAGGGTCTTGCAGGACATTCAGATGCAGATGTCCTTCTTCACGCTATTTGTGATGCACTCTTAGGGGCGGCAGGGGAGGGGGATATTGGCAAACACTTTCCTGATACATCACCTGAATTTAAGAATATATCAAGCCTCAAACTTCTCCGAAGGGTATTTCTATTGCTAAAAGATAAAGGATTTGCTGTAAATAATGTGGACTCAACAATTGTAGCAGAGGAGCCGAGGCTTGCTAAGTATATTCCTGAAATGGTTGATAATATTACGACAGTCCTTGAGGTGGAGAAAGGTGCAGTGAATGTAAAAGCTACAACATCAGAAAGGCTTGGCTTTGTAGGAAGAATTGAAGGGATTTCCGCCTATGCAGTCGCAACAATAATCTCAAAAAGCTAATCTGTTTTTAGCCACAGACTTACACAGATGACGGGGTGCGTTCAGGGGAACGCACCCTACAGTAGGGTCTGTTCCCCGACCAGACTATAAAAAATCTGCATTAGTTCATCCAAAATTAATAAGGCTTTTACACCATTCTTGAAAAACTTCAAAAATTATCAAACACCAAAGTCTTGAAAAATCAATTAATTGAATAACTAGAGTTTCAGAAAACAGGGCAAGGCTATTGACATTTTAAGGTTAAGGGCTATATTGTAGATGAGATTGATAATCAATTTCAATCACTAATATGTCATTCCTTAGGGGAGGCGATTACAATGAAAATACAAAAAAGAATGAAAATTTCTCATTTGTTTATGGTTTATCTTCTATGTCTATGTATCACTTTAGTCGTGACTAATCTTTCCTATGGAGGGATAAGGGGGGGCGCCGGAGGGGGAGCCTTTAGTAAGGGTCGGGGATAGGGCGCCTCTTGAAGCGGAGGACCTCAAAAAGGCACATGGAGATGGGAAGGTCATCCTTCTCATGTTTGGCAATCCTGACCATTGCAGATACTGTGAAAAGGTATGGTTCAATATAATGGACATTGGGTCTCGTTATGAACAGGATGTAGCTGTCATAGGGAAGCGGCACCGTGCTGCTGAATTCTGGGGGGCAGAGTCAGGGGATGAGGCACTGGGTAAACGTTATGGCGTAATTGGAGAGCCATGGCTTTTTATGATAGATAGGGAAGGTATTGTAAGGCACATTTTTATGGGATTTGCAGGGCTACCGGAGATTGAGGCTCAGCTTCTATCAATGATTAAAAGGTAATTTAAAATGAAAAGATTTTACATTGCTTTTATAGACGGCATTAAACAGCCGCAGTGGTTTTCCTTAATCAGTCTGCTCTTTGTCTTGCCTTTTGCAGCGGTGATGTATTATGAGATTTCCGCTGTAAATGAAAGGATAGACTTTGTTAAGAAGGAAAGAATGGGTGTTGAGTATATACAATCCACTGTAAGATTTTTGCAGGACTTCCAGCAGCACAGAGGGATGTCATATGCCTATTTAAGCGGCGATACATCATTCGCAGAGAGTATAAAGAGGAAGCGCATCCAGTTAGAGGATGAGATAAGGGCAATTGATTCTGTTGAGGAAAAATATGGCAAAATACTCAAGACAACTGAGAGATGGAATGAATTAAGGGAAAAATGGCGGATGTTAGAAGATAGAAATTTTAGCCTGCCTCCTCAGAAAAGCTTTGATGACCACACTGCACTTATTGATGACATCCTGTCCCTTATTCTGTATATCAGGGATACCTCAAACCTTATACTTGACCCCTTTTTTGATAGTTACTATATGATGGACACAGGGATGAACAGGATACCCTTATTAACGGAAAATCTCGGCAGAATAAGGGGGATGGGGGCTGGAGTGATTATGAAAGGTGAAATTACCGAGGATGAAAAGATAAGGCTAATAATACTGTTACACACCTCAAAATCGGCAATTGATATGATAGAATATGGCTTGAAAATTATATCCGGTGAGAATCCAGAGCTTAAACCAAAATTGGAAAATCTGTTTCATGATGCCATTTCTTCAACAAATACCTTTCTGTCAATGATGAATAACAGGATTATAAATGTAAACCCCGTTAGAAAGTCTTTGCCTTCTAACGGGGTAAAGACTAACATACCTTCAGGGGACTATTTTGCTATGGGAACTGCAGCCATTGATGCCAATTTTAAACTCTATGATGCTATAACTCTTAACCTTGACAGGTCATTACAGTTTCGTATAGATAGGTCTTACAGGATAAAGTATTCTATTGTGGCATCTCTAATATTCATATTTGTAGTCTTATTTTCTGTTTTTAACAGATTCAGGCATAGTTTAAAGAGGCAGATAGAGGCAGATGAACAACTCAAAGTATTACTCCATGAAAAGGAGGTGCTTTTGAAGGAGGTCCATCACAGGGTAAAAAACAATCTGCAGGTTATCTCCAGCCTTTTTAATATTCAGTCGGGACATATCAAAGATAAGGAGCAGGCAATCAGGGTATTTGAGGAGTCGCAGAACCGCATAAGGTCTATGGCGATTATCCATGAAAAATTGTATAAAACGGGGGGGATTTATAAGATTAACTTTTCTGAATACCTGAATGATTTAACAGCAAATATATTCCGCTCCTATAGTTCAATATCCTCCGGTATAAGGGTAAAGATAAAGGCAGATGATATACTGCTCAATATAGATATAGCAATACCGTTAGGACTTATTGTGAATGAGCTTGTTTTAAATTCTATAAAATACGCCTTTCCCGATAAAAGGGAGGGCGAAATCCTGATTGAACTCCGTTCAGATAAAGACGGGTATCTTTTACTTGTTGTAGGCGATAATGGTATAGGGCTTCCAGAGGGCATGGACATTGGAAATACCGAATCCCTTGGACTGCAGCTTGTTAATACACTGGTAGGACAGCTAAAGGGAACAATAGATGTAAACCCAGTTAGAAGTCTACATACAGAAAGTAATAAAACAACCAAATATACAGGTAACTTTAATAAGGAGACTTCTAACGGGGTAAATATAAAAATGGGGACGGAGTTTAAGATTAGATTTGATGCGGGAGGGGCAAAATAATGGCGAAGGCAAAAATATTAATTGTTGAGGACGAAGGCATTATAGCAAAGGACATGAAGAGGAGGTTAGCAAAATTAGAATACGATGTCCCTGACATTGCCCTTTCAGGAGAAGAGGCTATTAAAAAGGCAAGGGAGATACAGCCGGATTTAGTACTCATGGATATAATGCTGAAGGGGGATATGGATGGTATAGAGGCAGCCGATATTATCCGTGTCTCCTGCGATATTCCCATAATATTTCTTACTGCCTTTTTAGATGAAGCCCTATTACGGCGGGCAAAGATAACAGAACCCTATGGCTATGTATTAAAACCCTTTGACGAAAGAGAGTTGCATATAAACATTGAAATGGCTCTTTACAAATATAAGGCAGAGAGAGAGCTTCGTTTATCAGCAAAGGTATTTGAAAATGCCATGGATGGGATAATGATTACAGATGAAAAGGGCACAATCCTATCAATAAACAATGCCTTTACTAAGATGACAGGATATACACCGGAAGAGGCAATTGGTAAAAATCCGCGCATATTGAAATCTGGAAGACATGATACCGAATTTTATAAGAGCTTCTGGAATGATTTGATTACAAAGGGCAAATGGGAAGGGGAGATATGGAACAGGAGAAAAAATGGAGAGATATATCCTGAATGGTCTCTCATATCAGTCGTAAAAGATAATCATGGCAACACTACCCATTATATTGATGTTATAAGAGATATAACCGAACGAATCAAATATGAAGAAAAAATCAAATATCAGGCTTATCACGATACATTGACAGGCCTGCCAAATAGGCTTCTATTCTATGACCGCCTATCAGTTGCACTGTCTAATGAAAAACGCGGTAAAGGGATACTTGCCGTTATTTTTTTGGATATAGACGGCTTCAAACCGGTTAATGACACCTTCGGACATGATACTGGAGATATTTTATTGCAGTCCATAACGAAGCGGCTGATAAATTGTATTCGTCAGGGTGACACCGTTGCCCGTATAGGGGGAGACGAATTCACCCTTATTCTTCCCCAGATTACGCAGAAAGAAGAAGTGGATGAGATTGCCCGGAGGCTAATTGACACGCTGAAAGAATTCTATTTGATTAATAAACATAAACTCTATATTACCGCCAGCATCGGCATCAGTTTTTATCCTGACGATGGGGAAGATATGCAGACATTGATGAAAAAGGCTGATATAGCAATGTACAGTGCTAAGGATAAGGGTAAAAACAACTACCAATTTTATGCAGGTTAAGAGCCTTAATTTGCTATTTAATCTCTATCTTTATAAGATTCTCTCCCAAATTTGAGGAAGGTGTTTCTGATGCCTCAATACTTAAGTCCCTTGTAAAGGAAGGCACATTCTTATCTACAGATTTAAAGATTGACCTTGTCCCGGAGAAGTCAGTGTCTATAAATGATATTGGCTTCAGTGTAGCAATAGCCCTTACTATCTCTGTTCCGGGTGGACCATTCACGGTTATCTTATATCCATCTCCCTTATCCGGTACTGAATAGACTTCATTAGCTTTAACCTTATTCCCGGATGAAAATCTATTTGGGAAAAGGATATGGACATTACCGCTTGTCCCAACATCCACAAGGGTTACATAGCAGTCCCTGTCAGTCTTGAAATTAACTGTAAGCTTCTCACCAATTTTATAATTTTTCTCATTTGTCCAGAGGTCAATCTTAATCTTTTCATCTGAAACTTCCGCCTCCTTCTGTTTAAAAACGGAGGTCTCAGGCTTAATCAAAGATGCAAACATCTTTGCAACCTCTTCATCCTTCTTTATTTTAGCCTCAGTGCCGCCAAGTATTCTTCCACTCTCAGTATCAATCATCTTTACCTTAACATCTATATCTTTACCTGACTCAGATGCTGTCCCGGCTATCAGAATATCCAGCCCAAGAAGGCTTCCAACCTTTTTTACTGTAGATTCATCAACAACACCTGAAAGCTGAAGCTCCCACTCCTTTGCAATCTGTGCGAAGTTTTTTCTATCAACAACCTGAAATCCTTTATTTGGGGCAAGTTTCACAAGTCCAAACTCAACGCCATCAGCAATCTTTTTGCCGAGATGACTGCCTTCTCCATTAAGATTTGTAAATTCCCCGATGCCTAAATTCTTACCTTTCAAAATATCTATAGAAGAGATAGAATTGCTTATTGTCTCAACAGCCTCATTCAATCCAGCACCTTTAACCTGTGCAGTATTTTGAGGCTCACCGCCCTTTAATGCCCCTTTCTCAGTAGTCTGGCACCCCCAAAAAAGAGAGAGGGTTATTAGAATGATTGGTAAATGAAGTATCAATGCAACGGATATTCTGGTGTCTTTGACAATTGGTTTTCCACCGAGAATTTTTGGGTTGCATACAATTAAATTTTTTTTACGAGTATCCATTGAGTCACCCTCCTTTTTATAAAAAGTTTTTTAACAATTATAACACCCCTTTCCTCACATCTCAGCAATAATCTGTTCAATCATGTCCCTGCAAGTATTAAGCAGGGAGCGGTTTTCTGCTTCCTACCGCAAAAGCCGCACACTTTTTAAATGTTTTTAAATCTCAAATCACAAATCCTAAATCTCTTCTCTCAATCTCCTGCCCTCTACCTGCATATAATGTGGGCATTCCTTTTTTGTAATCTTTCTCTTCTAATAAAGTCATCATTTTTGGGAGTAAAGACAATGGCTATTATCGATCATCTCTTTCTTCTTCTCTCGATCAAAGTGGTCAGGCAAGTATTTATGAGCCCAATCTTCTTCCGCCATATCAAACGGCTTGATGTAATACGTTTCATTTGATTCTCCATGTTTCCAAGGAATTGCGCCATATCTAACGAAATGGTTAAACCTATCTGAAGAAAAATCAATTCGCGTTTCTCCTTTGAGCCCAATCTCGAGTTCCTTTGCCTCTTCTATTAGTTTAAGAGCCTTTGGGGTCAAGACCGCTCCAAGCCATTCCTGCTTTTTCTCGTAACTGGCAGCATCTACCAACGCGGAACTCACCATTATCTCCCCATCCTTATAGAAGTCGCCACCCCCGACTGCTCCTCTTAGAGGAAATTTGTTTCTCATTCCGCCTTCTATAATCATTGAACAAGTCCCAAGAAAGACTTCCAAAGAGCCGGAGAATAGTGGATGCCGGTTTGTATCCACGACAATAATTACTGCGTCTGAAAGAATCCAATGGTCAAGCTTCACAGCATAAATATCAGTCCTCGCACTGTTTCCGGTATTCTTGAAAAGAGTACTTGTTTTGCGGATGGCTTCCTCAATAGGTTCTTTTTCAATGAAAGATGAATAGCCTATGATGTCAAAAAAACCAACAAGTGTGTTTTGGTAGTAAACAATTACGCCGTTATTTTTCAGATAATAAGTGACGACTTCTTTTGGGTTACCATTGAATTTATAGAGGATGTCATCAAGTTCCTCGCACGAAACCTGTAAAATATCTTTTCGGTCCCTAATGGTCACATCCAATCGCTCGGCGGAGGAGTCAACTCTTGCACGCTCCACCTGCCTAAATTGCCTGAATACCTCCCCCCATACTTCGATTGAATATGTATATTCTGTCCCCATGTCAATTAGATTCTCTCACATAAGCCTTCGGAATTACAACGAACGCCGTTTAAGAAATGGCATTTTAATCTTTGTTATTTTCACTTGCTACTACCCTTATCTCCTCATCCGTCAAGCCATATAATTTAAAATAACAGCTTTTGCGGCCTTTATCCCATTGCTTGGACGAGTGTTTCATCAGTTTTTCTATGACCTTTAAATCCGTATCAGCAGCCTCGTTGGTTTTTGGCATGGCTGAGAGATTGTAGGTTGCATGGTATGTTAGAGATTGTATTATTTATAATTTTTAACTACCTCTTCAAATATTGATAAGGCTGTGTCTGCCTCTTTTTTTGTTACAATCAGGGGGGGCATGAATCTTATGGAGTTTGGACCACAGCCGAGGAGTAGCAAGCCTTTTTGAAAACATTTGTTTATTATCTCTTTCCTCTCTTTTTCTGCCCTCTCTTTAGTTTCTTTATCCTTTACCAGTTCTACTCCTATCATTAAACCCTTTCCCCTGACATCACCTATAATTTCATATTTCTTTTTCATTTTTTCAAGTCTTTGGAGCATAAAATTACCGACTACTCTGGCATTTTCTATTAAGCATTCTTCAAGGAGTTTTATGGTCTCAAGTGCCGCCTCACAGGATACAGGATTGCCTCCAAATGTGCTTGCATGTGAGCCGGGACCCCAGTCCATAATCTCTGATGATGCTATTGTTATACCCAATGGCAAGCCTGAGGCTATCCCCTTTGCAATTGCAACAATATCAGGTATTATTCCAAAATGCTCGGACGCCAGTAGTTTTCCTGTCCTTCCCATTCCTGATTGGACTTCATCGGCAACATAGAGGATGCCATATTTCTTTGCGAGCCTGTAAAGATTCTGGTGAAACTCCTTTGGAGGGACAACATAGCCTCCCTCACCTTGTATAGGCTCTACAATTATTGCCGCCACCTCTTCAGGCGGGATTGTAGTCCTAAAAAGGACATCCTCTATCCACTCAACACACTGGATATTGCAGTCAGGATATTTAAGATGATGGGGACAACGGTAGCAATAGGCATAGGGGACATGACTCACATCCGGAATCAGAGGTCTGAATCCCCTTCTCTGGACTGTCTTGCTTGCAGTCAGGGAAAGCGCCCCCATTGTCCTGCCGTGAAATGCACCGTAAAAAGCAATTACGAGAGTCCTCTTTGTATGAAACCTTGCAAGTTTAAATGAAGCCTCTATTGCCTCAGCACCTGAATTGCCAAAGAACACCCTTTTGTTTTTTTTACCGGGTGTTATTTTTGAAACTTTCTCTGCAAGTTTAATCTGGGAGGTATAATAAAAGTCTGTCCCTGACATATGTATTAATTTATTTGCCTGCCTAGTTATGGCATCAACTATCCTCGGGTGGCAGTGTCCTGTAGAGCATGTGGCAATACCAGCTGTAAAGTCAAGGTATCTGTTGCCATCCACATCCTCAACAGTCATCCCGTATGCCCTCTCAACAACAAGCGGGTAACTTCTTGTATAGGACTTAGATACAAACTGATTGTCCTTTTTGACCCATTCAGAAGCCTTTTTGCCGGGCGGCTTAACCTTTATATATGGAATTTTTTCTTTTGTCATACTGTTTTTATATATAACGGTTAAATTTATAGCATAAGTACTTATAGAATGAAAGAATTTTAATTTGACCATGAGGGTAAAAAGGTGTAAAAATATTTTTATATTTAATGTACAGGAATTTCAATGTTGAGATTGCTTCACCTTTGGTTCGCAATGACAACAAAAACAATAGCAATAGTGTCATTGCGAGGAGCGGAGCGACGAAGCAATCTAAATTCAGAAGAACGGGGAGGTGGGTTATAGTGAGTGATGAGAAAATAATCAGTGAAAGTCTGAGTGGTCTTATAAAGGACATGAAAAAAGAGTGTGAGGAGTTTATAAGCCTCGCAAATCAGTTTGAGAATGGGGAAATTACAGAGGATGAGGCAGAGGAGTGGCTTGGTGAAATAATGACATCTGCTGTTTCTCTAAATATCTACTCGGAAAATATAAGGAATGAGTTGGACAGGTCTGAGATAGGGTAAATAATTAATAATTGGAGAGTGAATTATGTCAGGGCTTACTTCAGGTACAATAATCTATAAACCAGATGTTACAACATTTGCAGATGATAGTCTTTATTTCCTGATTGACGGTGATAAACCTAACTGGATTGCCGTTGATGAGAGAGGTAAGAAGATTTTTGACTTTGTTGACGGCAAAAGGAAGTTGTCTGCTCTTGTCAGGGAGTATGGCTCAGTCTATGGTTTTGATTCTGCAAAATCATGGCTTCATGTCCACAATTTTATAAATGATGCCATCAGATGCAAGATTATTTCAATATCTCCAATTAGTGTGGAAGAATATAAGGGAAGGGAAAATTATCTAAAGGCATCAAGGTTAAACGAGTTCTGGATTCACACAAACAACTCCTGCAACCTTGAATGCAGCCATTGTCTCTTTGAGTCCTCTCCTTCAGGAGATTATGGGATGCCAATGGAAGAAATTAAAAATGTGATGGATGAGTCATGCAGGCTGGGCGTCTTCAGGTTTTATTTTACAGGCGGTGAGCCTTTTGTGAGGAGGGATATTTTTGACCTCATAAAATATGCGACTGAGGAGAGAGGTGGAGAATTGATAGTCCTTACTAATGCTACACTCTTTGGAAATGGCAAAAGGGCGGGGCTTAGAGGGCTTGATAAAAATAAGGTAAAACTTCAGGTGAGTCTTGATGGTTCAACACCTGAGATTAATGACCCTATTCGCGGGAGGGGGACTTTTGGGGAGATTACTGAAGGACTTAAAATCGCAAGTGACCTTGGATTTGATACCTCCCTCGCTACAGTTGTGACGAAGGAAAATATAAATGATATACCCAATCTGCCTCCACTGGCAAAAAAGCTGGGGGCAAAATCAATACATCTCATGTGGATGCACAGGAGGGGAAGGGCAACCTCAAAAATTACGAATTACGAATTACAAATTACAAATTTAATAAGGGTTATAAGAGATGTAAAGAAGGTATCGGATGAGGCGGGTGTAGTCTTTGATAATTATGAATCATTAAAGCTCAGGGTAAACGGAAGACCTGGTGTTAAATATGATATGGCAAGTTCATGCTGGGACACACTCTGTCTTTACTCCGATGGAAATCTTTATCCTTCCGCATCTTTTGCAGGCTGTCCTTCATTAAAAATGGGGAGTCCCATGAATGAATCTCTGAAGTCCATCTGGCTTGATAGTAAAATCGCAAGGGATTTCAGAGGGGCTACAGTTGTCAAGAAATCTAAACTGTCAAAAGACCCATTCAGATTTATTACAGGCGGTGGAGATATTGAGCACAGCTATTTTTATTCTGCTGTTCAAAATGGAATTGGAGACATTTTAAGTGATGACCCATATTATGGAATTTATACGGAATTGATAAAAGATATAATGAAAAACCTTGCGAAAAGAGGAAAAGAAAGTTTCAATAAAAAGTCAGGATACAATGCCCCTGTTATCTTTCATTCTATGGGAGATGACGGATTGGACTGTGAAGGGGATTCAGGAGATGTGAGCACACTTCATTCCAATTGTGTCCTCTCATTTGATGTAGAGAGGCCATATAAAGTTATACAGGAATTTTACGGCAGGGCTGCTGAAGAGCCAAAGGCTGATTTGTGCTGTCCTGTGAAATATGATGATGAGGATGTTAGACATATACCAAAAGAGGTGCTGGATAGATTCTATGGCTGTGGCTCTCCAATTGCTATGGCGGGTGTAAAAGAGGGTGAGTCTGTCCTTGACCTTGGTTCAGGCGGAGGAATAGATTGCTTCATTGCTGCAAAAAAGGTCGGCAAATCAGGGAAGGTCATAGGCGTTGATATGACAGACAAGATGCTTGAGATTGCCAATAAAAATAAAATTCTTGTGTCAAAAGCACTTGGATATGATGTTGTGGAATTTAAAAAGGGATTTTTAGAAAGGCTGCCTGTAAATGATAAATCAGTAGACCTGATTACATCAAATTGTGTCATTAATCTCTCTCCTGATAAGAAGGCTGTCTTTAAAGAGATGTGGCGGGTGTTAAAGGACTGCGGGAGGGTTGTTGTATCCGATATTGTATCAGAGGGTGAAATACCTCATAAGTTAAAGGTTAATGACCAGCTAAGGGGTGAATGTCTGGGAGGGGCTCTGACAGAGGATGAATTTTTATCATTTTTGGAACTGGTAGGTTTTTATGGTGTAGAGGTATTAAAGAAGACTTATTGGAAGGATATAGAAGGGTATAAGTTTTATTCTGTTACTGTTAGAGGTTACAAATTTGAAAAGAAAGAGGGATGTGTTTATATAGGGCAGAAGGCTATTTATAAAGGACCTTTCAAGGCAGTGCTGGATGAAGAAGGGCATCTATTTCCAAGGGATGAGGCTGTGGAGGTATGCACCGATACATCAGAAAAATTAAAGAAGCCTCCCTATAATGAATTTTTTGCAGTTATAGAGCCGGATGGTGAGATGACAGAGTATGGTTGTTGTGAGCCGAGTGATAGGGGATGTTGTTAATTTATTACAGTATATCCTGCATCAGCTACTGCATCTTTCATCTGGGATAGAGTTACAAGTTTATCATCATAATTTACTTCAGCATTCCCTTTTTCAAGGCTGACCTTAACATCCTTTACCCCTTTAAGGTCTTTGAGTGCCTTTGTGATGCTCACCACACAGTGCTGGCACGACATACCCTTTATCTTTAAAATTGCATTTGCCATAATTCCTCCCTAATCCTTCTCACCCTTCTTATGCTGCATGTAAAAGACAAGTGAGATAAGGACTGCAGCAATTGAGACACCGAACATGAGTGTCTCCTTTGCCTCCTTCCATTCTACAAGATGCTCAAGGAATGTTACTGCAAGTATCAATATAATCACACTTGCAAGTTTCTCTTTTAGTCCATCAAGATTCTCTATGACAAGCCAGTCCGGCACATTGATTTTGCCGAAGAATAGTTCATAGATGGCAACAGAAAATATATATAGAACAATTGCAAGGAGGAGTGAATCAAGAGATGCAATCATCTGAACACCTGAGTGCACTCCTTCATGGGTAATCAATCCTGCGATTAGATTTACCACATTAGTAATCATCCTTACCGTTCCCCAGATAAATGTAGCTACTGAGGCAAGAAATGTAGAAACAACCGCCAGCAAAATTACGTATTTACCTTTTTCTAAAAGAAATTTTAACATATTTTATAGGACGCAGATTTTCGCAGATTAGCATGATTCTTTTTAAATCTTGTAAATCAGCGTTTATCCACGTCCAAATTATCTTATAATATATTAATCTTATGTGCAAGACAGCCTGCACCAAAACCATTATTAATATTAACAACTGCTACACCCGATGCACAACTATTAAGCATAGCTAAGAGTGCCGATATACCTCCGAAATTGGCTCCATAGCCGACACTTGTGGGGACTGCTATTACAGGCTTATCAACAAGTCCGCCTACTACACTTGCAAGGGCGCCGTCCATACCTGCTACAACGACAATTACTCTGGCGTTATTGAATTTCTCCCTCTTATCTAAAAGCCTGTGAATTCCAGCTACACCCACATCATATATCCTCTCCACCTTACTCCCCATCGTTTCGGCAGTGACGGCAGCCTCTTCTCCCACAGGTATATCGGATGTCCCAGCGGTTGCAACCAATACCATCCCTTTAAGATTTTTCTTCTTATTTTTTATAACAATAGTCCTTGCTGTTTCATTATATTGAGCTTTTTTACTAATCTTCTTTATTCTCTTAAATATCTCTGGTGTTGCCCTTGTAGCGAGTATATCTGAGCCTTTCTTAATCATCTTTTCTATTATTGCTGTTATCTGCTGTGTAGTTTTCCCTTCACAGTATATTACCTCAGGAAATCCCTGCCTCAATTCCCTATGGTGGTCCACATGGGCAAAGCCTATATCTTCATAAGGGAGGTGTTTGAGCATCTCTATAGCCCTATCTGGCATAACTTTTCTATTATATATTTCGTTTACTAATTTTTTTAAATTTGAGCGAATCATGTTATTTTTGTCCTTTACTAATCAATTATCCGAGATATGTCTTATCAAGATTGCTTTCTGGTATTTTTAAAGGTTTTCTTTAAAGAGGCAGGATGGTGGTCGGAAAAGCTCAATTCCATTGCCAACTGTGATAATACCAGAATTCAGTTGCGGGCAATAGCCCGTCTGCTGAAGTGTTTTGTTAAGCGTTGAGTTGTTCTCGTTAAATCAAGTAATGACCTCAACGCATCATTTACTGAAGCTGAATCAGAAAATGCCCTGGCAACATCTGGCTCAAGCATGATAACATTGGCACCTTCTTCTAAAATACGTTTGTAATACTTACCACGAACAGCCTTAGAATAATCAAAATTGTATTCGCGGCGTAATTCATCACTAATTTTCTTTTCTTTAGTTTTCATGTCGTCTCCTTATGCTTTTTAAGATTCTTTTTTGCCTTTTCCCTATCCCATTCAAATTGCATGTATTTAACTTTATCATAATCTTACGCCTAACAGAAGCATCTCTAATATACGCACCGATTCTTTATAGGTAAGGGAAGACAAAAATCTCTGACGCTCCTTCTTTTGTGAGTTTAAACATGAGCGTGGATTTTTAATCATGGTTCTTATTGTATTGTTTTTAGCTGAACTTTGCAACAGCAAGTTAGTTATAAAATAAAAGCATATTTGACAAAATTAGCTTCTTCATCGCTCTCTTCCTTTTCCTGACCACAATGAGCAGATAACGTTATCGGTATCAAGCGACGTTTTAATGTCGCTTATACCGTGTTATCTGCCGTCACTATACGGAACTAACTTCGTATAATTCGGCAGTAAACTTACCGGTTGATTTCGCCTTACCATTTAAGATATTCTCCACGATCCTTGCTGAAGGCAAAGGCATTGATTCCTGCCCACAGTTTGGGCATACATACATAACCAAATCAGAAATGACGATCGGCTCGCCATTACGATGGAAGATTTTTTCCTCCTTCCTTTCCTCCATTGAGGATGGACAACCATTTGGACACTGCATATAATCACCTCCTATTGGCCGTAATAATGAATGCTGGTTTGCAATCTTTTACCACGACTATAATATTGCGTTTTGAAATTGTAAACTTGCTAAACTTACCATGAGAGCGTTCATCTTTCTCTTTTTTATTAATTGTACCAGTCAGAATTGTGTCTAAAACCTGAGTGATTGATATACCATTCTCCCACATTCGTTGAATCAAATGGGGGCCAAAAGTAATCCGTTCAGAATGAATATCCTCATAAATTGTCTCTATTGACATAAATTATTTCATTATGATGGCAGATAACGGGCTTGGTGCAAAAGAAGCCCGAAGGGTTTGGACGAAATCTTTTCCGCCATGTTATCTGCCGGTGCGGGCAATTTTATTGAACTGCTGCTTTTTGCCAATATTTGCTTCTTATTGCCCTTAAAACATGAAGTTCATACATCATCTTATCTTTAGGAAATTCAGTCTTTACCTCTTTTTCTATCTTTTTCAAAATTGAGTCAGGCAGATTCATGTCTCTGGCAACCTTTTCATAATCAAAATATTCTATCTTCTTCATGTCATCTCCTTATAATTCTTAAGGTGAGATAATTTCTATTTTAACTCCTTTCTACTAATTTTAGCATGTTATCTACATCTGTGGACAAAAACTTTTTTGAAAATGAATTTTGATGATTTGATCCTAATTCCTTGCATTTATTTCAAGACCTGACACGGTGACTTTTAATGGGTGACCCTTTTTGTCTTTTCAATCCGTTGACTTTAAGCATAGTTCATTCCAACCTTTCTGTATGTATTTAAAAATCAAGAGGACTCTTCGCCTCTTTCACCGTCCTGCTCGGCACACAGTGGGTGTAGATCATTGTCGTCCTTACATCGCTGTGTCCAAGCAACTCCTGTATAGTGCGGATGTCGTAATTGGCCTGAAGCAGGTGCGTGGCAAAAGAGTGGCGAAAGGTGTGGGAGGTGACACGTTTCGTGAGTTTTGCCCTCCGGACAGCATTGTAAAGAGCTTCCTGGACATGCTTTTCATGCACATGATAACGCCGACGTTCCTTCGTTTCCACCACGAATGTCAATGACTGCTGCGGAAAAAACCATTGCCAGATGAAATCCCTCGCGGCTTTCGGATATTTCTTTTCGAGTTGATCTTCAAGAAACACACCCGCATAACCCGCGGCAAGATCCTTATCGTGAAGTATTTTTATTGCCTCAAACTGTGCC
>JACQBS010000088.1 GCA_016194325.1 Nitrospinota bacterium
CCCTATTAAGCAAGGTTTGGGCTCTGTTGAGACCCTCTAATTACCAGGATCGGGCAAGGTGCTATATTAATATATGTTTTAAAAAGCACTTTAAAAAAGTGCTTGACAACAATAAACCAGGCACGGAGACACAGAGAAATATAAAAACAAAAATATTAAGGAGAAAGGGGGGGAATGGGAAAAAGAATAAAATTTTTAATTCTCCCTTTCTCTTTCTTTCCCAATTTCTCCTTTCTGTTTCTCTCCGTGCCTCTGTGTCTCTGTGGTTATGATTAGGTTTTTGTTCAAAATCTTTTCTTAAAATAATCACTTAGAATAACAGTGTGGTCAAATGCAATCTCGTCAGGGAGGTTGTCTTTATTAAATAGACCAATTTTTTCAGCATCATCATCAGCCTTTGGAATACCTTTAGCCTTTGCAATAAATACAGTTGATATATTATGCTGTCTTTTATCCCGATTCGGATCTGAATATGAATGAAATTGTCTTATAAGCTTAACCTTTAGTGATGTCTCTTCAAGTGCCTCCCTCACAGCGGCATCTTCCAGAGATTCACCGTAGTCAACAAATCCGCCGGGTATCGCCCACAACCTCGGCTCTTTTTTCCTGAATATCAGAATAATTCCCCTCTCCCCTTTCGGTGTTTCACATTCAATAATAATATCTACAGTGGGAAATGGATTCCTAAATTCCTTTATTTTATGACCGCATTCAGGACAGGTTAGTTTTTTTACCATATTAGTTGTAGTTATTTTAACTCAGGTATTATAAAATATGTGCAAATTTTTGAGTAGGGATATATATTATTTTATGAAAAATATTTTTATATATGCAGATGGGGCGTGCAGAGGAAATCCGGGACCTGGCGGATATGGTGTCCTTTTAAAGTATAATGATAGATTCGGCAAGGTTACGGCTAAAGAGGTTAAGGGTGCAGAGGAAAATACCACTAACAATAAAATGGAACTGACCGCTGCTATTATGGGACTGAAGACATTGAAAGAACCATGTCATGTTACAATAGTCTCGGATTCAAATTATCTTATCCAGGGGATGACAAAGTGGGTCAATTCATGGTTAAAGAAAGGGTGGAAGACAGCCGATAAGATGCCTGTAAAGAACAGGGAGTTGTGGGAGAAATTGATTGTTCTATCAAAAAGGCATAAGATTGAGTGGAAATGGATAAAGGGACACAACGGCCATCCTGAAAATGAAAGGGCAGATGAACTTGCAAACGAGGCAATAGATGAGCTACTAAAGGATGCTTAAAACCACTTTACAAACTCATCCATCTCAACTCTCATGCTTCTGTAAGTATTTATCAATGCCTCATTATCAGGGTATCCAATGGATATACCGAGAACCAATTTCTTTGATTCAGGGATATTGAGATATTTCTTGACTATATGAGGATAGTCTATCAGTGCAGCCTGAGGGCATGTACCCAGCCCATACTCAAGTGCAGAAAGCATTATAGTCTGGGCAAACATGCCGATGTCCATTATAGACCACTCCCCCAGATTTTTATCCATAAAGATAAATAATACGGCAGGGGCACCATAGAATTTAAAATTTAAAAGCCTCAGATTCTTTCTCTTATCAGTATCCTCTCTTCCAATACCAAGGACTTTAAACCTCCTCTCCCCATGCTCCTTTGACCTTCTTTCTAACTCCTCTGGCCAGACTAAAGGCTTGGGTATGTCAGGGGTAACAGGTGTATCGGATGAGGCTGTTTTATAGAGTTCACGGCTTAATTCATCCCTTTTTTTCCCGCTTACAACTGCAATTTCCCATGGCTGTGTATTGGTATAAGAAGGGCTCCTGCCGGCAGCCTTCAAAATTTTTTTCAATATCTCATCAGGAATTGGGTCAGCTTTAAATGCCCGAATACTCCTCCTGTTCTCAATTGCCTCAATTAGATTCATGGGTATAGACTACCTTAACTCCACATATGTGTCAAAAAAAAGATGCCCCACTTATAATAAGTGGGGCACTCATTTCATCTAAATCTATAACAATTCAAGAAATTATTAATGACCGGCATCAGCACCGCCTGACTTGAGAGCCTTATAAACATCAGGATTCTCACTCCCTGTAACTTCAAGTATTCCTACTGCACCCTTGTCTATAGCCCTGAATATTGCATGGTCAACAAGGATATAGGCTGCCGGGACATCTACCTTGAATTCAACAATAGCAGCACCACCTGGAGGAATTGCTGTGGTCTGGACATTCTTTGCGGGCTCAGAGCCTACAGCACCCAACTGATATACTGTATCAAATATCTCACCTATTACATGGAATGCAGATGTAAGATTTGGCCCGCCATTTCCTACATACAGCCTTACTGTCTCGCCGACATTTGCCTTTAGATTTCCTGGTGTTGCCATAGCGTTAAACTTTACATAGGTTGGCTGCTCTGCCCTTGCCTTCTCTACATCAAATACCTGTAAACCTTTCTCACCGGTCTTTCCTTTGGTATAAAAATCACCCTGAACTATATAATACTCTTTGTCAACCTTTGGAAGTCCATTTGCAGGCTCGACAAGGAGCAGCCCATACATACCATTTGAAATATGTGTCGGTATATGTGCTGTTGCACAGTGATAGATATAAATACCTGGATTTAATGCCTTCCACTGGAATGCAGTCTTACCGCCGGGAGGTGTCTGTGTAGCCTTTGCACCACCGCCTGGACCTGTTACAGCATGGATATCAATGGAATGAATGTTTTTGCTTGTTGCACTGTTTTTCAGATTGAATGTGATAGTGTCACCTTCTTTAACACGGACGAATGGACCTGGAACCGTCCCATTGAATGTCCAGTATGTATATTCAACACCCTCTGCTATTGGTCCCTTCTTTTCAATTGTCTCTAACTCAACTGTTACCTGCACACCACCTGCCCTATTGAGTGCTGGCGGAACTTCTGGGGCTGTTGTCAGTTTTGCAGTTTCATCTGCATAGCTGACATTATTTAAACCAAAACTAACAATTAAACCGATTAGAATCAAAACTGCCAACTTCATCTTCTTTGCCATTTTCTCCTCCTCTTTAAGCTGCATTTAATTTCCTCCCCCTTTAAAATTAAAGGGGGAGGTTAGGTTGGGAAATGAAAGGGGCTACTTTTTACTTGCCAATCCACCTATCTTCCCAAAATCCCTTATATAATTAACAAGTGACCATTTTTCCTCATCGCTCAGCATATCGCCAAATCCCGGCATACCATGGTCTGTCCCATTTGTAATAACCCAGAATATCTCACCATCTGACCTTACCTTCTGCCATCCTGGTATCGTAAAATTTCTTGGCGGGGGTTCAAAAGAGCTTGCCAATTCGCCATCCCCCCTCCCCTTCTCACCGTGGCAGTTAAAGCATGTCCCTTTCCCTGTGAATATAGCCTTAGCCTCTGATAGAGATTTTTTGTTTGATGCAACTATATTCTTAAGTGCCTTAACCTCTGACAGTTTACTTTCAGGAACCTTTACCTCATAAGTCTCATGCTCAGGAGAAGATTCTAATGCCTTATGGTCTGCCTCATGCTCATCTATTGCCTGTGCTATATCAGTTTGGAGTGCCAAAAAGGTCAGATAGAGAGGAATTGCCAAGATTACCGCAAACAATAATTTCACCTTTATCTTCATAACTTCACCTCCTTTCAAATAGATTCATTCTTGTCTGATTACGATTATGCTTGAAAGGAGGTATTGCAGTAAATTCCCAAAAGGTAGGAATTTTATCACCCTTAATTGTGAAAAATATCCCCCTTAAGGGTGAGATTGGCTATAATTTCTCTAAAAAAAACAAAAATTTGATTTTAACCACTGAAACACTGAAGACTCTGAAAAAGATATTTTTGACACTGATGGACACTGATTTTTATATGATTTTCACTGTGTCCATCATAATCAATCTGTGTGAATCTGTGTCTAATTTTTCTGTGATTTCTATGCTTTCAGTGGTTTCTGTGGTTTCTGTGGTTTGCAATTTTTAGATAAAAAAATATTACTTTCAATTTGCAATAGAAAATGAGAAAATAATATCCTTATAATGGAAGGAGTTACACTGCTTAAGATTATCGTCTTCATCAAACAGGTGCCTGATACAAGTTCAAAGGCTGGGGTTAATCCGGACGGCACAATAAATCGGGCACAGGCCAGGAGGATGCTCAATCCCTTTGACCGCTATGCGATTCAAAAAGCCATAGAAATCAAAAGAAGTGCAGGTGCGGAAGTAACCTGTGTGACTATGGGACCTCCGCCTGCTGTGGAAGTTCTTATAGAGACCTTTGAACATGGTGCCGACTATGGCATACTACTCACTGACAAAAGGCTCGCTGCAAGCGATACGCTTGCAACGGCATATGCCCTCCACAAGGTAGTTCATTATCTTGGTGATTTTGATATCATCCTAACCGGACTACAAACCACTGACGGTGATACAGCACAGGTTGGCCCGCAGATTGCGGAAAGACTTGGCTTGCCGCAAATAACCTATTGCGAACAACTCTCCATCACAGGCACGACTTTGAAAGCCCGCCGCGTTGTAGAGGGGGGGCATCAGGAAGTGGAAGTCAATCTGCCTGTTTTGATAACTGTTGCAAACTCTGCCACTCCCCTTGATTTCAAGCGGTTTGCCGATGTAGCAGCGGTCAAGGAATTCATGCGTCACCCTGAAGAGAGGGATAGGCGGATAAAAAATGTATCTCTTGATACTATCGGTGCTGACC
>JACQBS010000089.1 GCA_016194325.1 Nitrospinota bacterium
CTTAAATTTAAGCCGTATTATCCGAGAAACGCTCTTTGACCGAAAAAACTTGATAGATATATTAACCTTAAAGCCTGAACGACTACTAATCTTTCATGATGAACCATTACAGGCTATGCTATTTTAATCGGACAGTAGTGAGATTATAGACTTAACTTAAAACGGCTGTCAATCGAAAATTTGGGAAATTTCAGAGCTTTTGAGAGTTATCTGCAATAAACCTCTATATGGGGTATAGTTACATCAATTGCTGAAATGTTCTCTAACAATAGCAGCCAGTGACTCAATGAATTTTGGGGAATCGTTTAGGGACTCAGTTCTATGAAATATTAAACCGAGTGATTCTGCCATCTTTTTATAAACTATATCAATGTCATAAAGGGTTTCTATATTATCGGAGACGAAACCCACAGGAACGATTAAAACATACTTTTTCCCATCCTTTGATAATCTTTCAAGGATAGAATCTACTGTTGGTTCAAGCCACTCACCTGCACTAATTCCCTTACTCTGAAACCCGAAATGCCATGTGATGTCACCTGTATGCCTTAAAACACCCTGTATAGTTTCGTTAAGCTGTTTTACATAAGGGTCATCCTCTGGCATGAGTTGTTTTGGAAGACTATGCGCACTAAATATAACCTGTATATCCTTTTTATTTACACCCTCAAAATTTGAAAACCCTTTTTTAATTTTCTCTGCAACTGCTTTTAGAAAGAGTGGATGGGTATGCCAGTTATTTATGAATGAGACACCTATATTTGCATTTAGTTCAGTCCTTGCCTCATTTAATGCATTTATATAACCGCCAGTGCTGACTTTAGAATAATGTGGAGCCATTACTAAAATTACTATCCGTTCTGCTTTTAAACTTAAAATTTCTTTTAAAGTATCTTTGATAAAGGGGTGCCAGTGCCTCATCCCCACAAATACCCGAAAAAGTTCTGGAGTTTTGGAGTTGAGGAGTTTTGGAGTTAACCCATTAGTTTCATTTAAAATTTTTTCAAGGGCATTTGCCTGTTTTTTTGTTATATCAAAGAGCGGCGAACGACCGCCGATCATCTGGTATCTCTCTTTGATTTTCTGGAGTTGGTTAGGGAAGGGTTTTCTACCACCTATCACATTTGTGATAAATGGCTCTATAGATTCAATAGAATCAGGGCATCCAAAGGCAAGAAGGAGAATTGCTATCATTTAGTGTAAGTGTAAGTGTAAGTGTAAGTGTTGAGTTATTTACTTTTCTTCACTTTCACTTACACTTGCACTGTATTTATGGACTGCCTCTATGAGGGTTATTACATTTTCAACAGGTGTATTGGGGAGAATACCGTGGCCGAGATTAAATATATGCCCCTGCCTTCCACCTGCCTTGTCAAGAATATCCTTTACCCTTTTCTCTATTTCTTCAGGTTTGGCAAAAAGGACTACAGGGTCTAAATTCCCCTGGATTGCGACATCATAACCCAATCTCTTCCATGCAATATCTAACTCTATTCTCCAATCTACTCCAATTACATCCCCTCCGGCCTTTTTCATTAATTCAAGTATATTGGATGAGTCTGTCCCAAAATGGATAGTCGGAACAGAGTTTGCTTGGATGCCGTCAATGACCTGTTTTGAGTATGGGGCTACAAACTTCTCATAATCAAAAGGTGATAGACATCCAACCCAACTATCAAACAACTGGACTACCTGGGCGCCTGCATCTATCTGAGCCTTTAGATAGCTTATGATTATCTTTGCAATCTTATCCATCAGGGTATGCCATAAGGAAGGGTTATTGTACATAAGGGACTTTGTATTAATATAATTTCTTGAATGCCCTCCTTCAATTATATAGCTGGCAATTGTAAATGGTGCACCTGAAAAACCTATAAGGGGGATCCTTCCATTCAACTCCCTTTTGACTATTCTTATAGCCTCCATTAAAAAAGAGACATCCCTCTCAGGCTCTATAAGACGAATTGAATTAACATCAGACTGGTTTCTGACAGGATTATGTATAACAGGCCCCTCATTTTGCGCAAACTCCAATTTAATCCCCATACCCTCCAATGGCAGGAGTATATCTGCAAAAATTATTGCTGCATCAACATTGAGTTTCTTAACAGGCTGAAGGGTGACCTCTGCAGCCAGTTCAGGGGTTTTACACATTGTTAAAAAGGAGTGTTTACTCCTTATCGCCCTGTACTCCTCCATATATCTGCCTGCCTGACGCATTAGCCATACAGGTGTGTAGTCTGTCTTCTCCCGTTTACATGCCTTGATAAACTGATTATTCATTAGATTCGCCTCACTTATATTCTTGTCAAATCTTTATATCAATTTTAGAGCCTTTGATTAATTTTATTAAATTACTCCCTTCCTTCTTCTGCTGGGTTAAAACTGTTTTCTTTACACCTGCATCAATCTGTGCCTTTAGTCTTGTCTCTTTGGCAGACAAAATCTGGCTTGCAATCTTTGTTATCCCAAATTCTTCAGCCATATAACCCTCTCCCAATTCCGCTTTAGCAGAATTTAAAATCGCAGATTCATCCTGAAACACTGCGTTATCGTCAATTTTGCTCCTCACCGTATTGGTCATATACGGTTGCATCGCAAAATTACCTCTATCCTTGTCTTTCAGGCGACTTTGCGATTTTACCCAAAATCCTAAATCGGATTTTGGGACCTTCTTAAAAAGTGTGACTTTTTCAATGAGTATAACATAATATATTCCTCAAGCAAAATTTTCCCTATTCACAATTGTTTTAATGTAAGTTTTGTGTTATAATTTGATTTTAATAAGGATTAGAAGGAGGTTTTTTATGAGATTAGTTTTAATATCACCGGCAGAAACAGATATTTATATGAAGCATACAAAGAAGGAGGCGAGGTCCTTCTGGTTTGCAAGGCTTTCCCTTGCAATGGTAGCCGCACTTACACCAAAGGATGTTGATGTATCAATAATTGATGAAAATCTGGATGATATAGATTTTAATGTGGATGTTGACATGGTCGGGATAACCGTAATGACAGCCCACGCACCGAGGGCTTATGAGATATCAAGGAAATTTAGAAATAGAGGCGTAAAGGTAGTTTTAGGTGGAATTCATCCTACCGCAATGCCTAATGAGGCACTGCAAAATGCTGATACTGTGGTTGCCGGGGAGGCAGAAGGTGTTTGGCAGAATGTGATTGATGATTTTAAAAGTGGAAGTCTTAAAAAGATATATAAGGCAGCCAAGCCGTGCAGTCTTGAAAATCTGCCTCATCCGAGGAGAGACCTTTTAAAAATAAAGTCATATAATGTAGGGAATACTGTTCAGACTACTCGGGGTTGTCCATTCTCATGCGAATTCTGCTCTGTTACAGATTTCTTTGGAAGGAGTTATAGACAGAGACCTGTTGATGATGTAATTAAAGAGGTAGAAACAATAGATAGCAGCTTCGTCGCATTTGTGGATGACAATATTGCAGGGAATCCAAAATATGCAAAGGAGTTTTTCAGAAAGCTTGCACCATTGAAAATAAGATGGGGGAGTCAGGCAAGCCTCACAATGACAAAAGACCTTGAGTTGATGAAACTTGCTGAAAAATCCGGCTGCGGCGGGATGTTTGTAGGTATAGAGACATTATCTACGGATAATTTAGCCCAGATAAAAAAGACCTTCAATAATGTTGATAAGTATGAGGACGCAATAAAGATATTCCATGACCACGGTATAGCCATTACTGCCAGTATAATATTCGGGTTTGATAATGACGACGAGGGGGTCTTTGAAAGGACAATAAAGTTCTTAGAGAAAAATAAGGTTGATGTTGCCACATTCTATATATTGACACCCCTTCCGGGTACTGTATGGTCAAAGAAATTGGAGTCTGAAGGCAGAATCATAGAGAGAGATTGGGAGAAATATAATGGAGGGCATGTCCTTTTTAAACCGAAAAATATAAGTCCGGAAAGGCTTCAGGAAGGATATTGGTGGGCATTTCAGCAGTTTTATTCAATCCCCTCTATAGCAAAGAGGCTGCTGCACTTTGAGCAGAATCGTTTCTTAAGCACACTCTTTCTGAATGTAGGTTTCAGACGAATGGTGAACAGGCTCCCCGAAGGGAAACTCTCGCCTCTATCAGGTCTGCTTACCACCCTAAATAAAACTATACCAACAACGGCTACTGAAAACCTGATTCCGCATGCAATAGAGATAGTTAAAGACAGGGCACAGGAGGCGATGGACAAAATTGATTATTTTCTTAAGGTACAGATAAAGAAGAATGAAAAATTACAGGCTCTATTGATTGATTTGGAAGGAGTTCTGGATAATATTACTGCAAAGAGGTTAAGAAAAAAGATATTAATGGCGGTAAAAAAGGGAAGGCTTGATATCGGGCTTGATTTTAAAAATGTTCGCTATATTAACCCTGCAGCATTAAATATAATCTTCAACAAAAAGATAGGCTCTATTCTGGAAAAATACGGAATAAAGATAAGGCTTTATAATATTGAGGCTTCTATCAGGGAAAATATTTTAGAGTTGGTTGGCGAGATGAAATCTTATTTTGAAATATGCGAGACAGCCCCTGCTGCCGCTGCCTGATTTAATACATATAGTTTCTGTAGTATTTATTTGTCTCGTTTAATACCAATACTGCGGCACCTGTCATTATATCCCTGAGGTTATCACCCTCTGGAAGCTCAAGCATTGCAGAAAGCATCTCATCCTTTTCCTTATTCATATCGGCAACAACTGTATGCATCCTGCTGAAATCTATCCTGTCATTATGTAAGGCATTTTTGTACATATCCATTGTAGCAAACAGTTTTTCCAATGTATGAACTGCATTTTTTCTTAATACCTGAAGTCCTGTCGGCTGGATATTTTTAAGGATGTGCTGAACGACCTCTGTGTGCTTAGTCCCTCCAACCTCAAATTCCTCTCCTGCCGCCTTCGCCTCTTCCAAAAACTTCTCAAAACCTTTTTCATCTTGTTTGTTAATCCTGGCAGGGCTTGATTTGTCTCCTGAAACAGGAACGATATTCTTTATTGGATTATCTGGTTTAATCTTCATCCTATTGCCTCCAATTACTACTACAAATATATCGGCTAAGCAGTGTTCGTGCTTTAGCCTTGTTTTTAATATATACCTATAAATTTTGAATGTCAATCCAGAAAATTTACATCCAGAAAATTTCTGTAAGAACTTTTACAATATAGAGAGAATGAGCAGAGTTATGTTAGTATAAGGCATCATTAGGTTTGAACATCGGCTATTGAAAGGATTTATTTAGTGCAATTACTTAAAGATTTTGATACTTACATCTTTTATAAGATTAACAGGGGGCTGCAGAATAGCTTTTTTGATATTCTGATGCCACTTGTAACAAACTATCGCAATTGGTATTTTGTTATTCCCCTTATAATTCTATTATTTATTATCAGGGATTGGAAAAAGGGATTGGTAACTATCCTTTTAGTTATTATCGCTGTGAGTATAAGTGACTATTTTAACTCCCATATTGTAAAATATTTTTTTGGAAGACTAAGACCATGCAATAAACTTCCGATAGAAACCCTCCATTTCATTATTGGCTGTCCTCATAATCCATCATTCCCCTCTTCCCACGCCACAAACATATTTGCCTTAAGCACAGTATTGGTTTATAGATACAGGAGATTATTGATTCCCATGTTATTTATTTCTGTTTTAGTGTGCTTGTCAAGGGTATATCTCGGTGTTCATTATCCCTCTGATGTTGTAGCAGGCGGGATTTGCGGTGTATTTTACGGCTCAGCAGTTATTTTTACATATAAACAGGTGATAAAGAAATATGAAAAAACAAAATTTATTAAAGGTTAGAAAATTAAATAATCATGCAAAACTGCCCACAAGGGCTTACAGTGGAGACCTTGGCTACGACCTTTATGCCGCAGAAAGGCATGTCATAAATCCCTCTGAGCAGAAAGCGGTTTGGACTGGTATCTCAGTTGAATTCCCTGAAAGATGGGGTGGGGTTATAAAGGACAGGTCTTCAATGGCAGCGAAGATGATATACACATCTGCAGGTGTAATTGATAATGGATATAGAGGGGAGATAAAGGTTCTTTTGAGAAATGAATCTGATAAGCCTTTTGTAATAGAAATCGGCGATAAGATTGCCCAGCTAATTCCAATACCTGTAATAGATTGGGAAATTACCGAGACAGATATTCAGGACTCAGATAGAAACACAAATGGCTTTGGTTCTTCGGGGAAATAACAGTATTTGTAAATTTAATGACAATTTTTAAGTTGTCACACTTTCAGTAAATTCATCTACAGGAATGGCAACGATCTTATCCCATTTTTCTTTTGTCAGAATTTTATGCTTAATCTTTTTAGCTACCTCTGCGGTAAGATATTTTTCTCCACACTGTTGACAAACTCCTGTAGGAACATTTTGAAAGATATACAACTCTCCATTATAACGATAGTCTAATTCAACTTTTTCTTCTTTTACCTCTCCACCACAAAAGGAACAATCACAATATTTATGCACTAATTTTATCTCCTTTAGCTCTTATTCTTTCATCAATCCATTTTTCAGCTAAAACTAATTTTATATTTCCCGAGTCCTATTTTACCTTAGCTTCTTAAATATTCATCTGATTAATCTACTTAGGACTCCATCGCTTTTAGAAACCAATTTATAGCATAACGGTCACCCGCTTGCCGTAGTGGTGGATTAAATGCCCGTCACTATCAAGCCGAAACAAAATAAATGGTTCTTTCGTAATAAAGTTGAAGTCAAGAAATTAAGCTTAATAAAGTTTAGGAATTACAATGAGATAAAAGGGTGCATCGAATTTCAGCCGTATCTGGTATAGTTTTGCTGATGACGAAACTTACCGGAGGTGAA
>JACQBS010000077.1 GCA_016194325.1 Nitrospinota bacterium
AATCTTTTTCTTTTCCAATTGATGGTCATATTATTAATCCTTTGGTTATCTATAAAAAGAGAAAAACTTAATTTAAGTATACGATGTTATTAGATTTCTGAGCATTAAGAATTAGTATACGATGTTATTAGTGCAACCACGTAGGAACTACATGCTTTATCTTGAGGATATTTCTGCCTCTATAAATAAAATTCAAAGTTATGTAGGCAATTCTTCTTATGAAGATTTCTTAAGGATGAAATAAAATTGGATGCTATAGTTAGAAATTTTGAAATAATAGGAGAGGCTTCAAGTAATATACCCACAGAGATAAGAGATAAATACCCTTTTATTAAATGGAGAAAAATATCTGATTTTAGAAATGTTCTTACTCACGAATATTTTGGGATTGATTATGAAATAATGTGGGAAATAATCAAGAAAAAGACTTCCTGATTTGCAAAAGGGTATGCAAAATATAATTGAGAAAGAAAAACAATAATGGTTCTCCCTCTAATCGGTATAACCTCTGATTATAATGATTCAAGTGAACAGCCAAGATTTTTCATAAAGAGGGATTATGTTTCTGCAATAGAAGAAGCAGGCGGAATACCTCTCTTATTATGCCCTACTAATGAATCTACAATTTCCCATTTTATAAGTCTAATTGATGGGCTTTTAATCTCAGGAGGAGGATTTGATATTGACCCGAAACTATATGGCGAAGAACCCCACCCAAAACTTGGGAAAATTCAGCCTGATAGGACTGACTTTGAAATTAAATTGCTAAAGCTGGCTATTGAAAAGAGAATGCCTGTTCTTGGTATATGTGGTGGGCATCAGTTAATAAATGTGTATTTCGGAGGCACACTCTATCAGGATATACCATCCCAATACGGTGAAAAAATCAATCATAAGCAATCTACACCATCTGATAATCCATACCACAGTATAAATATTCATTCTTCCTCAAGACTTTCAAAGATTGCAGAGACAGGCTCTACGGTGGTAAACAGTACTCACCATCAATCAATTAAAAAGATAGGCAAAGGTCTTAAGATAAGTGCAGTTGCAGAGGATGGGATAATTGAGGCAATTGAATCTAATGGCGACGACTTTATTGTGGGGGTCCAGTGGCATCCTGAGAGGATTTACAATAAAGAATCCTGCTCTAAAAATATTTTAACAGAGTTTATAAAAGAGGCAAACAGATTTAGTCAGACAAAGAAATAGTATTTTAAAGATTACACAGTATAAATAATCATACACTGATTTTATCCTAAAAAAAGCATCCCTCCTTTAGCACCCTTTATTTTTCAATTAATTATAAACCATTTCATTAAAGGCACGGTCTTTGCTATTTCTATAGGACAGAGAAGGTAATCACGGATTATTTTTCTGGAGGTGCCAAGATGAAAGATAGATTTTATCTAATGTTTGCAGATGATATCGGAGGCAGATTCAGGCAGTTCAGCGTGTCAAAGTATTTAGTGAGGGGATTTTTTGTATTTATTGGAATAGTTTTTGTCTTATCAGTTTTTATGATACATCGTCATGTGAAATTGAGTAAAGATGTAATTGAGCTTCAAGGATTGAGAAGGGAGACGAGGGAGCAGAGGCTTCAGATTCAGCAGTTCGTCCAGAAGGTCAAAGACTTTGAGCATCAGATGGCAAGACTTGAGAACTTTGACAGAAAGCTCAGGGTAGTAACATCATTGGAACGGGGTGATTCAGCAGTTCAGGGATGGGGCGTTGGGGGTCCTAATCGTGAAGAAATAGATATATATGACCCTGTATTACCAAGTAAGGGAAAAGATGTAATAGAAGAATTGAATAAAGATATAGATGAATTAAAGAGTCAGGCAAAATTTCAGGAGATAAGTTTTCAGGAACTGGACGAATTCTTCAAGGGACAGGAATCTCTCCTTTCATCAACCCCCTCTATTTGGCCTGTAAGGGGCTGGGTGACGAGTGGTTTTGGATACCGCTTATCGCCATTTACTGAAAGGAAAGAAGTGCATGAAGGCTTGGATGTGGCAACGAGGATGAATGCACCCGTAATATCGCCGGCAGATGGCATAGTCGTAAGGGTGGGGAAGGATATAAGTTATGGAAATGTTCTGGAGATAGACCATGGATATGGTGTGGTTACAAGGTATGGGCATAATGCCAGGATTCTTGTGAACACAGGGGACAAGGTAAAGAGGGGACAGGCGATTGCCGAGGTTGGAAATACAGGAAGAAGCACAGGTCCGCATCTTCACTATGAGGTAATGGTAAACAGTATTCCAACAAACCCGCTGAATTATATATTTGATTGACGAAACCAAATGAAAGGATTATATTAAAAATAAGAGGAGGCAGATATGCTTAGTACAATAAGTTCAGCCCTTTCAGGGTTATTGGCATTTACAAAAAAGACAAATGTAACATCAAATAATCTGGCAAATACTCTCACTGACGATTTTAAGAAGAGCCGTGTAACGATGAAAGAAGGGAGTGCCGGTGGTGTAGATGCTGTGGTTGAAAAGGTAAATACGCCCGGCTATCCAATTCCTGATGCTGTTCGGCAGACTAATAATATTACAGCAAAAGAGAGTTCTAATGTGGATATAGCAGAGGAGATGACAAATCTTATCCTTACTGAAAAAGGCTACAAGGCAAATTTAAAGACAATTAAGGCTGTAGATGAAAATCTCGGCACCATCCTTGATATAAAGGCATAAAGCATCTCTTCAGAATCTTATTCCATTCAATTAAACCTATCTATACTGTTTTGTTGACATTAATCAGATTCACTCTTAAAATGTAAAAATATGGCAAAGCTTTGTGTAAATGTTGACCATGTTGCAACTGTAAGAGAGGCGAGGAAGACAATAGAGCCTGACCCTATAGCTGCGGCTGTTCTGGCTGAACTGGCAGGTGCCCATGGCATTACAATCCATTTAAGGGAGGACAGGAGACATATTCAAGACAGAGACCTTCTCATAATGCGGGAGGTTGTGAAGACAAAACTGAATCTTGAGATGGCGGCGACAAAGGAGATGATTGATATTGCCATTTCTGTCAAGCCTGATCAGGTGACATTTGTCCCTGAAAAAAGACAGGAGATAACAACTGAAGGCGGACTTGATGTAATATCACAGGAGGATTATTTAAGGAGAGCCATTAAAAGGTTTAAGGAGGCGGGTATTCCTGTAAGTATATTTATTGACCCTGATCTGAAACAGATTAGGTCGGCAATAAAGACAGGTGCTGATTGTGTGGAGATAAATACAGGAAAGTATTCCGAGGCTAAAACGGAGAAAGAATTGGATGTTGAGTTTGAAAAGGTTAAGAGTGCAGTTAAATTTGCCTATAAATCTAAATTTACAGTTCATGCGGGGCATGGGCTTACATATAAAAATGTCAAAATGGTTTCTGATTTAAAAGAGATATCTGAGTTAAATATAGGTCATAATATAGTCGCAAGGGCTGTTCTTGTAGGGATGGAGAGGGCTGTCAGGGAGATGCTCAATATTATAAATCAATACTCAGTTCATTCTTAAAAATAGCCTTTTCACTATCAGGTAAATCCTTTACTAATTCCTTTATTTTTTCTTTTGTTTCTGTAAGGTTAAAGCTGTGTTCTATTGCTTTTTTAAAGGCAGGGATTGTATCTTTAAATCTTTTCTCTCTGATATAAAGCCCGCCTAAAAGGAGTTGTCTCTGCGGTATCCTTGGGCTTATGACAGTAGCCTGTTCAAGATGGCTGATTGCACCCTTTATATCCCCTTTTTTTATCAGCACATCTCCGAGGCTGTGATGAGCCTTTACATATCTGGCATTATATGTAATTGCCTTTTTTAAAATCTCTTCCGCCTTATCTATATCACCTTTTTCAAGATAAGCAAGACCGAGATAATATGCTGCCTTTGCACTGTTCGGTTTAATCTTTAGAGCCTTTTCAAATTCTGCAATTGCCTCGTCATACTTTTTATTATGTAAGAAGTCCCTTCCTTTGTTGAACATGACCTCACCCTCCGGCGGGTTTTTAACCTTTTCTAAAATCTCTGTTATCTTATTCTCTAGTGTCTTGGTCACAAAGGGTTTTATTATATAACCATTAACATCTTCCTCTGCTGCTTCTACAATCTCGTCTTCCCAGTTCTCTGCCGTTACCATCAGGATAGGGAGGTATCTTAAATTGCTGTCTGCCCTGACTGCCCGAACAACCTGAATCCCAGGCATCCGCGGCATATTCCAGTCAAGAACAAGGAAATTAAATGTCCCTGACTGGAGCTTTGTCATTGCAGTATCTCCATCATCAGCCTCCTCAATATGCTCAAATCCTATCTGCCTCAGCATATTCTTAATCGTCCTTCTCATATTGGTAAAATCATCTGTTACCAATATCTTCATCTTTTTTGTTTTTTTATCAAGTTCCATTAACATTCTCCAAACTTAAAAACAGAAATAATTATACATTATACCCAGCTTTAGTCAATAATATAAAACCGAATTATGCTCGAACCATTAATAGAAGACCATATGTCCCTGAAGCGACTGTTAAATTTTCACTTTTCCATGGATGGTAAAAAGTAGAAATTTCCACAGTTCAGACAGCCACGGATGGCTGTATGAACGGCAAGCGGAAGGGATATATGGTCTTATTCATGTATTTATAAAAATTAAACAGAATACCATATCCTTCAGGATAGGGATGAATGCTCTAAAAAATGTTTTAGAAAATTGCCTGTCTTTGGCGAGACCGTAATGCCTCGCCCTTCAGGGCGGGGATAGATCTCACAAGGCAACTTTCTTTACTTGGGATAAAATCTTGTTATATTTCATGGCTGTTATTTTTAAATAACCTATCAATTCGCTTCGGGTCTATAGTAACAAAAATGTTTTTATCTTGTGAAATTATTACCTTTCCTGCCTCAGCCCATTTTGGTTTCTTTACATATTTTTTAAATGTATATACTATGTTTCCCCTGCTTGTTGATTTTAACTTGCTGAAGCAAATTGCAAGACTGGCGGCATCCAATAAAGTCTCTCTCGGCACATCCTTTCTTTTTCCTGTCTGTATAACCACATGAGAGCCTGGAAAATCCCTGACATGAAGCCATATATCGTTCCCCTTTGCAATTTTGAATGTAAGTTCATCATTTTGTTTATTATTCTTTCCAACAAGTATTGTCAGCCCGTCAATGGATTCAAAAGACATCGGTGAGGATTTGTCTTGAGATTGTCTGGCTGATTGTCTCTTTTTGTCATTGCGAGCCCCTTTGCTCTTCTCATTGTGAGTCCTTCGCTTGTCATTCTGAGCGGAGCGAAGAATCTCACTTCCATGCCTCATAGTCTCATCAATTTTGCGATGCAGTTGTGCTATCTCTTTTTTTGTCACTTCAATATGTTTTAGTATCTCCTCTCTTCCTCTTATATATTTTTTATGCCTCTTAAAACATTTCTCTATATTTTGAGAAGGCGAGAGTGATGGGTCTAACTCTACAGTCAGTAAAGAGTCTTCAGATTGTTGATAATAGTCCTTTAAAGTAATTATCTCCATTCCCTTTTTTATAAGATTAAAATTCGCTTTTAACAGTTCACCTTTTATGTTATCCTCCTTATATTTTTCTACCTTTTTTAAGTCAGAATCCAACGCCTCTAACTTTCTCTCAAGCTTCTTAATCTTCTGCCTTATGCCTGTTGTTACTTCATTTCTAAGCCTTTCTATCTCAATAGTCCTGTATCTTTTCTCTACCTCAACATTAAAGGGAGTATCATCTTCATTCAAAAATCCCCCTGTCTGCTCCTTTTCTAAAGGAAGGTGAGAAGGGGATAGAGAAGATGATGGAGGCATATAAATGCCGCCAGCCTTCATCTCTCTCTCTTTTGTCTCCTGTTTCAGTGCAGTCATAAGGATTTTCATATCCCCGTCAGTTAAAATTATATTTCCAATTCTTCCAGTCAATTCGGCAATGAGATTATATTTCTTGTTTTCTACATTTACGTCAGCTACCACATTTTTTGATAATCTGATTATAATAACCCTATCATCTTGTATCCGGGATATTTCATCAATCCTCGCCCCTGTCAGATGTTTTCTTAAGAACATACAGAATGGATATGGTTCAGGAGGGTTTGGATATTTTTCGGTAATAAGGTGGATTCTTGAAAGGTGCGGCTCAATAGATATGTAGAGCAGAATATTTTTATTACCTGTCCATATTTCAAGGGTTAGTGAATATTCAGAGGGCTGATAAATCTTCTGAACCTTTCCACCTTTAATAGGATTTTTAATCTCTGAAATTATTTTTGCTATTTCATCTATCTTTAGACTCATGGTATGATTATACCACTTTCAAAGCCAGTGAACAGTGGTCAGTGAATAGTGTTTGGTTTTTACTGACACTGACACTAATCACTGACACTGATTATGGATTATCTTAAAAAATTTCATGATGAAGACTGGCATACACCGAAGGGGAGGATTATAAGAGAGGTCATCTTCGGGGTGAACGATGGGCTTGTTACTGCCATTGGCTTTGTTGCAGGGGTTACAGTCTCAATGGCGGATATAAGGGCAGTCCTCCTTGCAGGATTGGCGGAGATGGTGGCAGGTGCTATCTCAATGTTCTTCGGTGCATATCTCTCAACAAAGTCCCAGAGGGAGTTCTTTGATAATGAGATTAAAAGAGAGACAAGGGAGATTGAAGAGATGCCGGAAAATGAGAAGGAAGAAATAAGAGAAATATATGCCGATATGGGATTTAAAGCTGACGAAGTGGAGATGATAGTAAAGAGGGTAACATCGGATAAGAAACTCTGGGTAAGATTCATGATGAGAGAGGAGTTGGGGATAATTGAGGAGACATTTGACGACCCATTGAGAGTTGGTGCAATCATGGGTATTTCATTTGCCATCGGCTCACTCCCGCCTCTTATACCCTATATGGTTATGGATAATCCCATGACAGCCTTAAAGGTTGCCATCGTAACATCTCTCATATTTTTATTCTGTGTTGGTGCTGGAAAGACAACTATAACAAAAGGCAGCTGGTTAAAAAGTGGTATTGAGGTTGTGATTATAGGGACAATTGCATCAGGAGTCGGGCTTGTAATTGGTAAGATTGTTTCACTCATAGTGGGGAGTTGATTTATGGAAAAAATAATCATAATCGGCAATGGTGTTGCAGGTGCTACGGCGGCTGAGGTTATCAGGAAAAAAAATAAAGATGTAAGTATTTCAGTCTATTCGGATGAGCCTTATCCATTTTACTCAAGGATAAAACTGCCACATTTTCTTGGGGATGAGATTAAGCAGGAAGATACATATATATATAATGCTGACTGGTATAAGGGAAATGGAATAGAATTTTATCCCGGAACAAAGATAAAAAAGATAGAGCCTGATAAGCAATTTATAATTACAGAGAAGGAAGAAAAAGCTGAATATGATAAGTTACTCTTGGCGACAGGGAGTATAAATTTTGTCCCTCCAATAAAGGGTAGAGAGAAAAAGGGATTTTTTACACTCCGCACAATAAGAGATGTCCTTTCAATTAAGGAATACTCACAAAAAAATAAAAATGCCATTCTGATTGGCGGGGGGCTTCTTGGCCTTGAAGCTGCAAGGGGTTTAAAAGTAAGGGGGCTTGATGTTACAGTAGTAGAGTTTTTTCCAAGGCTTCTTCCAAGACAGCTTGATGAAAAAGGTGCAAAGGTTTTGCGTAAGTTGATAGAAAAAGTGGGGATTAAGATTGTATTAAATGCCCAGTCTGATGAGGTTTTGGGAGAAGATAAAGTAACAGGATTAAAATTGAAAGATGGAAGAAATGTTGACTGTAACCTCATCATTATTTCAGCAGGGATTACTCCAAGGATTGAACTGGCAAAAGAGGCTGGTATAAGTGTCAACAAGGGAATTATTGTAAATGAAAGGTTTGAGACAAATATAAAAGGTATCTATGCGGCTGGAGATTGTGCAGAGTTTCAGGGGAGGATATATGGTCTCTGGACGGCATCAACAGAGCATGGAACTATCGCAGGGAGTAATATTGCAGGTATTGATACAGTTTATAGTGGAACCACCCCATCCACTACTTTAAAAATCGTTGGTATTGACCTGACATCTATCGGAGTTGTGAATCCTGAGGGTGAGGGGTATAGAGAACTCATCAGGGAGGATGGCTCTGACGATATATACAAAAAACTTGTTATTAAGGATGGGAAGATAGTCGGTGCAATTCTCCTCGGTGATACAAAGGATGTCAGGGCAGTTGGTAAACTAATTAAAAATAATGTTGATGTTTCAAAGTATGAAGATAAACTGACGGATAGTAAGTTTGATTTGAAACTCATTACATAATAAAAATGTCATTGCGAGGGCTCTGAGCGGAGCGAAGAGGGCGAAGCAATCTCTAAAGGAGAGATTCCTCGTTGCACTCGGAATGACAAATTAGGAGGTAATATGAAATTCAATCAATCGGCAAGGTTTTTAAAGGATGAGTTGCAGAAATCTTTGGAAAAGGTAAAGGAGAGTTTCGGGCTTTTTAAAAAAGAGGGGATAAAGAATTATGAGATAAAGGAATTGCTTGAGGATATTGAGAAGGGGCTGGGTAATTATGCAAGCAAGATAGATAAACTTATTCAGTTTGATGAGGAGAAATACACAATAGTTCAGTTTTTAAATGAGGTGCTTAAATTAGAGTATAACGGGATATGGGATTACAATATGTATGCATCTTCCATAAAAGACCCTGTCCTTGCCGGTGACTTAAAGAAATTCGGTGCCTCTGAAGGTATGCATGCACTTCTTGTGGCTAATATGGTAAAAAAATTGGGAGGAACACCTCAGTTCAATCCCCCCGAATATAGAAAGAAAAAGAAGCTCTCTGTTAAGGAGATGCTTGAGGAGCATAAAAAGGGTGAAATTGAAGCTATTGAACTCTTGGAGAGGGGGATGAAGAAATTCTCTGACCCCGAATTTCAGTATTTCATTGGAAAGATAAGACTTGATGAACAGGAACATTTAAAAGAGGTAGAGAAGCTGCTTAAAGAATATAAAGACCTTCAGGCTATGATTGATGCAACTGATTACCGATGGAGAGATGACTATGCAGGTGATGAAAAAGACAGACCGTGGATTGAGTAAAAACTTGTTGCGGATTGTTACAAATAAATTATAATCTTATATATATTTACAAAGTAAGGAGAAATAAAAAATGTCTATCGTAACTAAAGTAAGTAAAAAATCTCAGATTGTCATTCCAAAGGAGATAAGAAGGCTGGTTCATCTCTTCGATGGGGATGAGCTTATGGTGGATGTGGAGGGTGAAAGGATTATCTTAAGAGTAAAGCCCAGAAGCTATACAAAAAAGCTTAAAGGTCTTCACAAAGAGATATGGAAAGGCGTTGACCCCAAAAAATATATAAAAGAAGAGAGAGACTCATGGCGATGAAAGATCTCGTCGGGAAAATAGTCGGGCTGGATACCATGCTATTCATCTACCACATAGAAGATAATCCTAAATATGCAGCGATAACGGAAAGATTATTTGACACTATTGAACATGGCAGTTGCAAGGCAGTAACCTCCATTCTGACACTTATAGAACTGCTGATAAAACCAAAGAGAGAAGGCAACCTTATAGCTGTTGGTGATTACAGAGACATGATATTAACCTTCCCCAATCTTATGGTTATGGATGTTAATTTAAGAGTATCGGATATTGCCTCAGATATGAGGGCAAAATACAGGATAAGGGTGCCTGATGCAATACAGATTGCCTCGGCTATTGTCGGTGGGTCTCAGAGTTTTATAACCAATGACGAAGGGCTAAAAAAGGTTAAGGATGTGAACATTATATTATTGGATGAATGGCTATGAGGATATTGCAGAGGCAGATTTTAAATTTATTTTATAGCTGATAACATTCCCATCAATGCTGAGAGAATTATTTTCTGTTTTTACCAACACCTTATCTAAATAATATGGAGTTGTTACTCCTATTTCTATTAGATCTTACAAACATGATACATGGGTCCCACTAATATATGAGATAAGAGAAAAGGGGATAGAACTGGAAGTAGCATAATATGAGAAGAATAGACCGGGGTTTACTCCATGCTTAATGATTCTGCAATGGCTGAAATTGCGATGAGGAGCGATGCATCAAGTTGAACCTCTTTTTTCGCGCGTTCACTCTCAGGGTATTTTATAAGTATCCTTCTTGAGACAATCCTGTCTACTGATTTATGCCATATTTCTGTGCCTTCTGAGGTTGATACTACATGGGCGTCAACGGTAACTGGTCTGAACGCAACCCCGAAAAAATATGCCCCTCCGAACCAAAGCGGCACGCTGGTCAGGAGTTCAAAACCTATATTGGCGGATATAATCGTCTCATTCCAGTTTGTAACAGATCCGATTATTACACTTTCGCCTATAATATCGAGCGATATTCCAAGTATTGGGTATATAAGTCTTGTTTTCCCATACCAGGGTATTTCACCATACAAGACTGCATCCAACCCGAACTCTTTCCTTAAATTTTCCAGCGCCTCTAATTCAGGCTTTTCTCCCCTTTTTGTTCCAAAAAGTCCTTCAGGTATCTTTACCGGCACCGCTTTACCCTTCTCAATCAGGTCTTTTATTAAAAAACTATCTGCCTTCTCCTCAATATCCCTGAGCCTTTTATTTATAAGTTCCTTCTCCTCTTCTTTGCTAATGCCTTTTGGGGGAGACTGGACTATGGAAGATAAGCTACTTATAGGGGCAGTAACTTTAAAGCCTATAATTCCAATCTTTGGTGGATGATCAATTTTAAGGGTTTTTCTTAAAGGAGGGGCTGTGCAGGCATGTAAAATAAGTATAATAAGGAAGAGTGATAGAGTTTTACTTTTCATAAAATTCTTCGCTGTCATAATGTTAAAATGTAACACCTGCTATTATTGAAATCAAAAGTTTTATTTTATTAATGACTTTAATTGTCTTTTTTGATAGTCTTTTTTAAAAATAGCTCTTTTTTTAATGATTAACCTTTCATATTTCCTATGACAAAAAATGAAATTATAAATTACTGGGCATCTTCGGCAAATAAGGATTTGAAAGCCATGGAGAGTCTTTTTAAAAGCGGGCATTATATGTGGGCATTGTTTTTGGGACATCTGATTTTGGAAAAACTTTTAAAATCAGTATATGTTAAAAATATTGATACAAATATTCCCTATACCCATAACCTTACGAAAATTGCGGATAAGGCAAGATTATTGCTCACCGATAAACAAAAAGACCTTCTGGATGAAGTTACTACCTTCAATATAAAGGCACGGTATCCTGACTATAAAGGCAGATTCTACAAAAAGGTAACAAAAAGATTTGCAGAAAATTATATTGTAAAAATAAAGGAGTTAAGACAATGGCTTATAAAAGAGATAAGAAAATAATTTATCAAAAGATTAAAGAATATGCAGAGGTTTTGCAGGAAAACGGCATTAATGTATGGAGAATGTATTTATTTGGTTCTCGCCTAAAAAATAAATTCACTCCCGAAAGCGATATTGACCTTGCAATATTTTTGAATAAAGACAATATTGATGGTTTTAGAGAAGATGTGCAATTAATGCATCTGAGGAGAAAAGTTGATTTAAGAATTGAGCCGCATGCTTTTGCAAGGTCAGATTTTGACAAAACAAATCCATTTATTAAAGAGATAGTAAGGACAGGAAAAAGAATTATTTAAGGTTTAACAAAGTGGATAATGAAAAGATATTAGATACTTTTGTTGAGCTCATAAGAAGGGCATCAAGTGATTTGCCTGTTGATGTTGTTACGGCAATAGAGGAAGGGCTTTTAACTGAAAAGAGAGATTCTATTGCACATAAAACCCTCCAGATGATTCTAAAGAATATAAAGCTCGCAAAAGAGAAATCCCTCCCAATGTGTCAGGATACAGGGACGCCTGTTTTTTATGTAAACTATCCTGCAGGAGTTTCACAGATTGATATAAAGAAGAAAATAAGTCAGGCAATAAAGGAATCTGTCCATAAATTATATTTAAGGCCGAATATAGTTGATACACTTACAGGAAAGAATCTTGGCGACAGAACAGGTCCGGGCTATCCTGTAATAAATTTTGAAGAATGGGAAAAGGATTATATAAGGGTGCTGCTTATGCTGAAGGGTGGAGGATGTGAGAATGTAGGGACACAGTATGCCCTGCCTGACAGCAGAGTCAATGCAGGGAGGGATTTGGAAGGAGTCAGGAGATGTATTCTTGATGCAGTTCATAAGGCACAGGGGAGGGGATGTTCGCCGGGAATTTTAGGTGTATGTATCGGCGGTGACAGAGTTTCATCATACGAGGAGTCAAAGAAGCAGTTACTGAGAAGTCTTGATGACAAAAATAAGAATTCTGTCCTTGATAAGTTGGAGCAGGAGATTTTTAGGGATGCAAATAAACTTGGTATAGGTCCTATGGGATTTGGCGGGAGGACAACTCTTTTGGGAGTAAAGATTGGTTCTTTATTCAGGATACCTCCGTCATATTTTGTATCTGTGACATATATGTGCTGGGCATATAGAAGGCGGGGATTTGAATACAAAGGTGGAAAAGTGAAGAGATGGTTATACTAAATTCTCCAATATCAAAAAATGATGTTGTGAAATTAAAGGCAGGGGATACTGTTCATCTCAATGGTATTATAGTTACTGCAAGGGATGTTGTTCATAAATATCTTATTGAGAATAAACCTAAGGAATATAAGAAGCTCCTTAAAAATGGTGTAATCTATCACTGTGGCCCTGTTGTTGACAGGGTTGGTAAGAAATGGATTATTGCAGCGGCAGGTCCGACAACAAGTATGAGACAGGAGCCATATACTGCAGATGTGCTCAAAGAATATGGGGTATCCGGGATTATAGGCAAGGGTGGCATGGGCGACAGGACTCTAAAGGCTTTGAAAAAATATAAGGCTGTCTATTTTCATGCAATTGGCGGCCTTGCACAGGTTCTGGCAGAATGTGTCGTAGATGTAAAGGATGTTTTCATGCTGAAGGAATTTGGGAGTCCAGAGGCTATTTGGGTTTTAGATGTGAGGGATTTTCCTGTAACTGTTACAATGGATTCTCATGGGAATAGTCTGCATAAGGCAATGTATGAAAGGTCAGGGGCTATACTGAACAGTTTAATTACAAAAGGAGGTTTATGAAGGCAAAGGATATTATGACAAAGGATGTTTTGACTGTATCACTTGATACAACTGTTAAGAAAGTGGCGGAACTGCTGGCAGATTATGAGATAAGCGGTGCACCTGTACTTGATGAGCATGACAGGGTAATCGGGGTAGTTACTGAGAGCGACCTCATTGAGCAGAAAAAGAATCTTCATCTGCCGACTGTGGTCACACTCTTTGAAGGGGTGTTATTTCTTGAGAGGCCCCAGAAAATGAAAAGGGAAATAGAGAAGATGCTTGGTGCTACAGTGAAGGATATATACAGCAAGAAGGTAATTACAATTAACGAAAATACTACCATGGAAGATATTGCCACAATAATGTCTGAGAAAAAAGTTCACCTCCTGCCCGTGCTCAGGGGTGATGATCTGGTTGGTGTAGTTGGGAAGGTGGATGTGGTAAGGGCGCTGGCAAAGGAATAAATTCTTATTTAGCCACAGATTGGCACAGATAAAAACGGAGAGTTTTCTATTGAATAATCTGTGTAAATCTGTGTTTATCTGTGGTTTCATGTTTTTTAGATAAATAGAACTCTGTGAAATCTGTGGTTATAATTTCATCAAGCCCTGAAGAGTCTCAAAAAATCGGAAGGGCTATCGGAAAATTGCTGACAGCAGGCGATGTTGTCTGTCTCTATGGCGACCTTGGCTCAGGCAAGACCTGTCTTGCACAGGGGATAATAAAGGGGCTGGATGTGGCAGAGGATAAATATCTGAGAAGCCCCACTTTTACATTGATAAATCAATATAAGGGGAGGATGCCTGTCTGCCACTTAGACCTCTACCGGTTAGATAATATTAACGAGATTGAGGATATAGGCATTGAGGAGCATATAGGGGGAGATGAGGTTGTAATAATAGAGTGGGCGGAAAGGCTGGAGAAACTTCTGCCTGAAAAGAGGATTGATATACATATTTCTTCTGTTAATGTCAACACAAGGAAACTTATAATTTCATGTCCTGATAACAGATTTGAGGAGAGTTTATATATCTAAATTCTAAACCCCAGGCACATCAAAAATCTTTTCCCTTTACAACTATTATTTGCTGTGGCACAATATTTGCGTATAACAAAAAATTCTTTTGAGAATATGTGAAAAAGGTCATTAGTTTAAGATGGTTTCTAATTATTATTATACTATCAGTAGCCTCTCTCACAGTGTTTTATCTGGTTACAAACAGTTCCAGAAATGTAGGCTACATGCCTGTAGAGATAGCAAAAAAGGGTATAGACCTCATCATGAGGAGGGTTCGGCTGGTTGAAAAGAAGGGCGGGCAGAAGGAATGGGAGCTGATTGCGAAGAGGGCAGAGTTTAGCAAATCGGAAAACAAAATAAATATGGAGGATATAAGGGCGACCTTCTATCCTGTAGATAGGAAGCCGGTTACTATAAGCTCAAAAAGAGGGATAGTGAATAATGAAAATAAGAATATAGAATTGAACGGTGATGTCTTTATAAAATCTGATGACGGAGTTAAACTTAATACAGAGAATCTTACATGGGTTGCATCAAAGAGGATACTCACGACAGACGATTTTGTAGAGATAACGGGAGAGAGATTTAAAATTACCGGCAGCGGGCTTGTTTCAAATATAGATTCACATGATATAAAGATAAAGAGTAAAGTAGAGGCGGTATATAATTAATGAAAACAGGAGTCAGAAGTCAGAAGCCAGAAGTCAGAAGGCAGATTTTCTGTTCTCTGTTCTCTGTTCTCTGTCTTCTGTCTTCTGTATCCTATGCTGAGGAAGAAGGCATTAAAGAGGAAAATGCCCCTATTAAGATTACATCCAGCAGGATGGAGACTCAGAACGGGAAAAATGTTGTATCCTTTATGGAGAATGTGGTTGCAAAAAAGGGGGATATGACCATATATGCAAACAGGCTTGATGTATATAGCGACAAGGACAAAAAAAAATTAATAAAGATAATTGCAGAAGGTAATGTTAGAATAGAAAAGGGGCTGAAGACAGCTACAGGGGCAACGGCTGAATATTATGATGAAGAACAGAAGCTCATTTTAAGAGGTAATCCAAAGTTAAAGGAAAAGGATAATTTGATTGAGGGGAGTGAAATTATCTATTATATAAAAGAAGAGAATGTGACTGTTCATGGTGATGAAAAAAAGAAGGTGGAGGTAACCCTTTTCCCTGAAGAGAAGAAATAGGGATAAGAGGGATAAAAAAATTGCAGATATTAAAAGCGGTAGAACTGGTAAAGGCATTCAAGGGCAGGAAGGTTGTAAACAGTGTAAATGTTGAGATTAAAAAGGGTGAAGTTGTAGGGCTTTTGGGTCCAAATGGGGCGGGGAAGACAACTACATTCTATATGGTTGTAGGGCTGACAAGGCCTGAAAGCGGAAATGTATTCCTGGGCGAAAAAGAGATTACCTATCTCCCCATGTATCAGAGGGCGAGGCTGGGAATCGGCTATCTCCCCCAGGAGGCATCAGTATTCCGTAAGCTGACTGTAGAAGAGAATATCCTGGCAATTCTTGAGACGACTAAGCTGACGAAGAGAGGAAGACAGGAAAAGGCAGATATGCTCATGGAAGAACTGAATATACTCCATGTAAAGGATACAAAGGCATATGCACTTTCAGGCGGCGAGAGGAGAAGGGTTGAGATATGCAGGACACTTGCGACATCCCCCTCTTTTATACTGCTGGATGAACCTTTTGCGGGGATAGACCCTATTGCAGTAGTGGATATTCAGAATATTATATTGCAGTTGAAAAAAAAATTAGGGATGGGGATATTGATAACTGACCACAATGTAAGAGAAACATTGGAAATTACGGACAGGGCGTATATAATAAATGAAGGCGAGATTATTGACAGCGGCAGTCCGTCTGAGATAGCTAAGAGCGAAAAGGCAAGGAAATTTTATCTTGGAGAGAATTTTACACTTTAAAATATATGCCACAGAGGACACAGAGAACTCAGAGGAAGAACGGAATAGTAAGAAATAAAAATATTTTCTCAGTGACCTCTGTGCTCTCTGTGGTTTCATTAGGTTTTTTTTATGGCAAATGAGACTAAATTAACATTAAGGCAGACACATAAGCTGGTGATGACTCCAATGCTCCAGCAGGCAATAAAGCTTCTGCCCCTCGCACGGCTTGATTTAATCAACCAGATTACTCAGGAACTGACTGAAAACCCCTTGCTTGAAGAAGAAGAGGTTGTGCAGATAAAGGAGGTCAGTTCTGAGAGCAATGGTTCTGCTGAATCTACTACGGATATAGAATACACAAAGGATAAGGGAAAAGAAAATAAAACAGATATTGACTGGGAGACATATTTTCAGGATAATTCTTACCCACAGTTCCCTTCAGAGGGATATTATACACCTGAAAGACCGCCAATTGAAAATACTCTTAGACAGAAGACATCACTGAGGGAGTATCTGGCATGGCAGCTTAACCTTTCAGCGGAGGATGACAGGGATAGGTATATAGGCACCATTATTATTGGAAATATTGACGATGACGGATACATTAGGAGCAGTGCTGAGGAGATCGCCCAGAGTGTAAATGCGACGGCAGATGATGTAGAAAAGGTCCTTGGGCTTATCCAGTCCTTTGACCCTCCTGGGGTAGGTGCAAGGGACATTAAAGAGTGTCTTGGCCTGCAGATAAAAAATAAGGGTCCGATTAGCTCGCTGGCTGCAATCCTTATTGAAAGATTTTTAGATGTATTGGAGGAGAAAAACTTTCATAAGCTGTCCAAAGAGCTAAATGCACCTATAAAGGACATTGTTGATGCCGTAAAGATTATAAGGGAATTAAACCCGAATCCCGGCAACAAGTATAACCCTGCTGAGATTCAGTACGTAACACCTGATGTGATTGTAGTAAAGACAGAAGATGATTACCATGTAATGCTCAATGACGAGGGGATACCAAGACTTAAGGTAAGTCCCTGTTATCAGGAGATATTAAAGAATAAGAATAAGAACGAGGCAAAAGAATATGTTGAGGAAAAATTCAGGTCAGCGGTATGGTTTATAAAAAGCATTGAACAGAGGAGACAGACTATTTACAAGGTGGCAAAGAGCATTGTTAAATTCCAGAGGGAGTTTCTTGATAAAGGGCTTGCCCATCTTAAGCCCCTTGTCCTAAAGGATGTTGCTGAAGACATAGGCATGCATGAATCAACAGTAAGCAGGGTTACTACGAATAAATATATATATACACCTCAGGGGATGTTTGAGTTAAAATTCTTCTTTCACAGCGGAATAAATTCATCAAACGGGGATATGATGTCCTCTGTAAGGGTGAAAGATATGATAAAGGAGGCTGTGGCGGGTGAATTGGCGGTAAAACCCTTCACAGACCAGAAGCTTGTGGAGTATCTTAAAAACAAGGGAATAAATATAGCGAGGAGGACTGTAACAAAATATAGGAAGGAAATAAAGATTGCCTCTGCGAGTAAGAGGAAAAAAAGGTTTGAGTATTAAAATAAAGTCGCCAGTTCAACAATGAAGTGCAACACTTGGGAAGCAGAAAGGAAAAAGGTTAAAAAAAATGGGGAAATGGAGAATAGGGGAGAATAAAATATAAAATAAATTCTTTATCCCTTTCTCCTGTATATATTTTAATTCTTTGTGCCTTTGTGGTTAAAATTAAAGGAGGAAAAAATGCAGGTTACTGTAACAGGCAGGAATATTGAGATGACGGATGCACTAAAGAAGTATGCAGAAGAAAAGGTTCAGAAGGTGAAGAAGTTTCTTAACACCACCATTGATGCCCATGTAATACTCGCTGTGGAAAAGTTTCGCCAGAAGGCAGAGGTAACAATCAATGCCAACGGTGTAAAGATTCATGGTGAAGAGGTTACTGAGGATATGTATTCCTCTATAGACAAGGTAATGGATAAGATAGACAGGCAGGTGAGGAAACACAAGGAGAGGATATGGGCATTGAAAAATAAACAGCATGAAAAGGATGTAAACATAAAGATGGATATAATCTCAAGGGAGAGCATAGAGGAGGTGGGCGATACGCCGCATCAGATTATAAAGACGAGGAGTTTTGCCTATAAACCTATGTCTGTTGATGAGGCAGGCATGCAGATGGACCTCCTCGGATATGGATTTCTTGTGTTCAGGAACTCAAATAATGGAAAGATAAATGTTCTATATAAGAGAAAAGATGACAATTACGGACTGATTGAACCCGAATAATGAAGATAACAGAAATTTTAGATGCAGATTCTATCATAGCTGACCTGAAGGCAAAGGGAAAAAGGGATGTAATCTCCGAGTTGGTAGAGCTGCTGGTTAAAAGCGGAAAGGTGAGGGATAAGAATAAATTGCTTGATGCCCTTATGGAGAGGGAGAGGCTTGGCAGCACAGGCATAGGTGAAAATGTAGCAATCCCGCATGCCAAGTCTAATGAGATAGATACAATTATAGCCACATTCGGGCGGTCAAACGGCGGCATCAGTTTTGACTCCCTTGACCAGAAACCTGTTTACTTTGTATTTTTGCTTATAGCACCTGAGAAGTCGGCAGGTATGCATTTAAAAACATTGGCAAGAATTTCCAAGCTCTTAAAAAATCCTTTATTTCGCCAGGATTTGATAAAGGCAAAGAATGAGAAGGAGATATACGAGGCTATTTCAAGGGAAGATTCAAAACTGATATAAAGTATCAAAGAGTCAGAGTGTCAGAGTGTCAGAGTAATCTTTGATAATATCTATGACACTTTGACACTTTGACACTTGAAAATGATAGGCACAGTTATAGTAACTCACGGGAATCTGGCTGCTGAACTATTAAAGACAGCAGAGGCAATAGCAGGCGGTAAAATTGATATTCTGTCTGTTTCAATAGACAGTAATGAAAAACCGGAGGCTATCAGGCAGAAGGTGAAAACGGCTATAAAATCAGCCGATAAGGGGGATGGTGTGCTTATCCTGACTGATATGTTTGGAGGGACACCCTCTAATATCTGCATATCGTTTTTGGATGAGTTTATGGCTGAAGTGGTATCCGGCGTTAATCTTCCGATGATACTCAAAGTCCCTTTTATGAGGGAGAAGGGGAGTCTGATAGATGCAGCAAATTTTATAAGGGAATACGGACAGAAAAATATATCTGTAGCTACGGATTTATTGCATAAAAATCAGGTTATCAAAAATTAAATTGATGGAGACTATTGCAGTTATTATTAAAGATGAACTTGGGCTGCATGCAAAACCAGCCTTTCGTCTGGCACAGCTTGCAAATAGTTTTAAATCTGAGCTTGTAATAGAAAATAATGAAAGAAGGGTAAACGGCAAGAGCGTTTTAGAGATACTGACCTTATCAGCCAATAAGGGGAGTGAAATTAGATTGGTAATTACAGGCGAAGATGAGAAGGATGCAGCAGACAGATTGAAGAAACTTTTAAATGGCAGTCTTGGTGAAGGGAATGGCAAATAATAAAAATAAAGCGGTTGCTCAAGATTATACGATAAGGGGTATAGCAGCATCACCGGGGATAGCGATAGGAAGGGTGTATATCCTTGACAGGACAAAACCGTGCATACTGCGGCATACTATTGCGGATTCTCATATTGAGAATGAGATACAGAGGTTTAATCAGGCTCTGGAAAAATCAAAGGCACAACTAATGGAGATAAGGGAAAAGGCGAAGAAGGACATTGGCTCAAATCATCTCTATATACTTGATGCCCATATCATGATGCTGAAAGATGCCACCCTCGTAGAAAATACCATAAACTTCATAAGGGGGGAGAAGGTTAATGCAGAATGGGCATTAAAAGAATCGTTGGAAGGCTTTTTGAAAAAGTTTGAGAATATAAGCGATGAATACATCAGCGGAAGAAAGAAGGATATTGAGCAGGTTGTATACAGGATATTGAGGAATATGATAGGGCATCATCTGGAGAGCCTTGCTGATTTAGAGGAGCCTGTGATAATTGTAGCACATGACCTTACACCTGCTGATACTATCCAGATGAAGAGGGAAAAGGTGCTCGGTTTTGCTACTGACGCCGGGGGGAAGACATCCCATACAGGTATTATGGCATCTGCATTTGAAATCCCTGCTGTGGTTGGGCTTAAGAATATAACTGAAAAGGCAAAGAACGGTGATTCAGTTATTGTGGATGGGATTGACGGCTCGGTTATCCTGGCACCGGACGCTGATACATTTCAATCATTCTTGAAAAAACAGCAGAGATTCAAGTATTATGAAAAGGAGCTCTTAAAATCTAAAGACCTGCCGGCAATAACAAAGGATGGCCACAGGGTTAAGCTCATGTCAAACATTGAGTATTCTGACGAGGTTGACCTTGCAATAAGATACGGTGCGGAGGGGGTAGGTCTTTACAGGACAGAATATCTCTATATAAATAAAGATGGACTGCCGACAGAGGAGGAGCATTTCCTTGATTATAAAAAAGTTGCAATGCGGATAAAAAACAGTTACTCAATTATACGAACATTAGACCTCGGCGGGGATAAATTTATCTCTGAGTCAAAGTCAGATAGAGAGGACAATCCCGCCCTCGGTTTAAGAGGCATAAGGTTCTGTCTCAACAGGACAGATATATTTAAGACCCAGTTGAAAGGTATATTGAGGGCAAGCCACTACGGGAAGCTGAAACTCATGTATCCTATGATTTCAAGTGTTGATGAATTAAGGTATGCAAATCAGATACTGGAAGAGGTAAAAAATGAGCTTAAAACAAAAGGAATCCCCTTTGATTCAGATATTGAAGTCGGGGCGATGATTGAAACACCGTCGGCATCTGTTATTACAGACCTCCTCTCCGAAGAGGTGGATTTCTTCAGCATAGGGACAAATGATTTGATTCAGTATACCCTGGCAATGGATAGGATAAATGAGCAGGTTGCGTATCTGTATCAGCCGCTCCACCCTGCAGTCTTGAGGATGCTTAAAAACATCATATCGTCAGCAGAAAAGACAGGAATTCCTGTAAGTATTTGTGGTATGATGGGCGGTGATAATATACATACACTTATCCTTTTAGGCATGGGGAGGATAGAGTCTATAAGCATGGACCCCCACTCTATCCCAAAGGTTAAGAAATTTATACGTCAGATAAAGTATGAAGACGCAGTGAGGGTGGCACATGAGATTTTAAAATTAAAGTCAACGGATGATGTAAAGAAATATTTAAACGAAGAGATACCTCGGATATATCCGGAGGATATGGAAGAGTATGACTTTTCTAATAAATCAATGTTGAGTAGAAAGGAGGACATCTCAGAATTACAAATTGCAGGTTGAAAATTAAAAAATTAAAACATATAATTTCGGGATACCCGCAAAGCGGGTCTTAAAACATTCAATTTAGGGAGGATTAATGGGCAGGACAAATTATTTTTTTACTTCTGAGTCGGTGACCGAAGGTCATCCTGATAAAATCGCAGACCAGATTTCTGATTCAGTTCTTGACGCAATCTATACAGAAGACCCTCACGGGAGGGTGGCATGTGAGACATTGGTAACCACAGGGCTGATATTTGTTGCAGGTGAGATTACCACAAAGGCTTATGTGGATATTCCAAAGGTAGCAAGGGATGTCATAAAGGATATCGGCTATACAAGGGCAAAATACGGATTTGATTATGAGACATGCTCGGTAATCACATCCATAAAGGAGCAGTCCCCTGATATCGCCATGGGAGTTGACAGGGGCAAGGAAGAAGAGCAGGGGGCAGGCGACCAGGGGCTGATGTTCGGATATGCAACAAATGAGACTCCGGAATTGATGCCAATGCCTATATCGCTGGCACATAAGCTTACAATGAAACTGTCAGAGGTTAGAAAGAAAGATATTGTCCCCTATCTAAGGCCTGACGGGAAATCACAGGTTACAGTAGAATATGCTGATGGAAAGCCTGTGAGGGTAGATACGGTGGTTATATCCACCCAGCATAGCCCTGATGTAACCTTGAAAGAGATTAAGGAGGATATGATAGAAAAGGTTATAAAGCCTGTTATTCCGCATAAACTCTTGAATGAGGAAAAAATAAAATATCATATAAATCCTACAGGAAGATTTGTTGTCGGGGGCCCGATGGGAGATTGCGGCCTTACAGGGAGGAAGATAATAGTTGATACCTACGGAGGGGTAGGGAGCCATGGAGGCGGTGCATTTTCAGGAAAAGACCCTTCAAAGGTGGACAGGTCGGCATCTTATATGGCAAGATATGTAGCAAAGAACCTGGTAGCATCAGGGATAGCAGATAAATGCGAGGTTCAGATTGCCTATGCCATCGGTGTTGCTGAACCTGTATCAATCATGGTAGATACATTTAAGACAGAGAAGATTCCGCTAAAGAAGATACATGAGCTTGTGAGGGAATTTTTTGACATGAGGCCGTCAAAGATTATAAAGCATCTCAATTTGAGAAGGCCGATATACAGAAAGACAGCAGCCTATGGTCATTTTGGGAGGGAGCTGCCTGAGTTCACATGGGAAAAGACTGACAAGGCTGATGCAATAAGAAAGGCAGCAGGACTATAACTAAATAAAAGGTTAAGGTTGAGGTTTAGGTTTTTTTATCCTTAACCTCAGCCTTTCTTTAAAATGGGGGTATAATGAAGGCAAAACTGAAGGTTGTAGAAACAGAAAAAAATTATGATGTAAAGGATATTACGCTTGCTGATAAGGGTAAGAAGAGGATTGAATGGGCTGATAACGACATGCCTGTTCTCAAATTGGTCAGAGATAGATTTGAAAAGGAGAAACCTTTCGCAGGTCTCAAGATGTCAGCATGTCTCCATGTCACAGCGGAGACTGCAAATCTTGTCAGGACACTCAAGGCTGGAGGGGCGGATATGCTTTTATGTGCATCAAATCCCCTGTCAACACAGGATGATGTTGCGGCGGCGATTGTGAAACATTATCAGATTCCTGTGTATGCAATAAAAGGGGAGGATAATGAGACATATTACAGTCATATTGAGGCTGCCATTAAGCATAATCCTGTAATAACTATGGATGACGGTGCTGATCTGGTATCTGCCATACACTCCAAATATCCTCAGATGAACAAGCAGATAATCGCCAGCATGGAGGAGACAACTACAGGTGTAATTAGGCTCAGGGCAATGGAGAGGGATGGTGCATTGAAATTCCCTGTAATTGCAGTGAACGATGCAGAGACAAAACATTTCTTTGATAACAGATACGGGACAGGGCAGTCAACAATTGATGGTATAGTAAGGGCGACGGATATCCTCCTTGCAGGAAAGAGTGTTGTAACATCCGGATATGGATGGTGCGGCAAGGGATTTGCCATGAGAGCAAAGGGGATGGGTGCAAATGTTATAGTTACTGAGATAAGCCCTATTAAGGCTATTGAGGCTGCAATGGACGGATTCAGGGTTATGCCGATGATGCAGGCTGCAAAAGAGGGAGACCTCTTCTGCACACTTACAGGAGACATGCATGTAATAAGGAAAGAGCATATTCAGGTTATGAAAGACGGTGCCATGCTCTCCAATTCTGGTCACTTTGATATAGAGATTGACATAAAGGGATTAAAAGAGCTGTCAGTGAAGGTTAATAAGAATGTGAGGGATTTTGTTGATGAATATATATTGAAAGACGGGAGGAAGATATACTTATTGGGAGAGGGGAGGCTTATAAATCTTGCTGCTGCAGAAGGGCATCCTGCCTCTGTTATGGATATGAGTTTTGCAGTTCAGGCACTGGCATCCGAATATGCTGTAAAGCAGAAGGGTAATTTAAAAGCCAAAGTTTACAATGTCCCAAGAGAAACTGATGAATGGGTTGCATCCCTTAAGCTTAAATCCATGGGTATAAAGATTGATGAGTTAACAGATGAGCAGAAGAAGTATCTGGAGTCATGGGAGATGGGAACATAACCTTAATAATTTGAAATTTCAAATTTGAAATTTGAGATTTCAGGAGGGGAGGGTTTATGCCAGAGGAAAAGAGTGAGGAGTTGGAGGATTTTGAAAAGGATTTGCTCAATAAGGCAAAGGCATCCGGGGGCTCAAAGAAGATAGTGGTTATACTCCTTTTAGTGGTAATTGTATTGGGGGGTGTATTTGTTGGAATTAAATATCTCCCTTCATCTAAAAAACCTGCTGAGGAAGTAGCAGTTGCACCGCCTCCTCCTAAAAAAGAGGTATTGCCGCATGTAGAAAAGGCTCCTCCACCGCCTCCCCCTGAAGTCAAAAAGGCGCCAGTTGTTGAAGCCCCTCCTCCGCCGTCAGAAAGGAAATATACTGTTCAGGTAGGGACTTATATATATAAAAGCAGTATGGATGCTGTATCAAAGGATATAAAAGGAAAGGGTTTTACCCCTTCTGAAAAAAGAGGGCTATCAGAGATTCCTGCATATCAGGTTGATGTGGGAGAATTTCAGAATGCAGAAGAGGTAAGGAATATAGTTAAGAAGCTTGTAACCAACGATATAGAGGTGAAGTTTAAGATTATCTCAGCCGGGCTATATACACTCTCAGCGGGTGTATTTCATGATAAGCAAAGGGCTGAGGAGTTCAAGAATACATTAGTTGATAAAGGTTATCCTGCAAATGTCATTGAAGAGAAGAAAAAGAGGAAGGTATATATTCTGAGGATGGGCGATTTTAAAGATTACAAAGAGGCAAAAGAGACCCGTCTTAAACTTGCAGATAAGGGCATAAATTCTATTGTTGTAAAGATACCTGAGACAACTAAGACAAATTAAAACACGGAGACACAGAGGCTCAGAAAACAAAAAAGAAAGTATTTAGCCACAGATTCACACAGACTAATTAAAAACGGTTCAAACAGTTTAAACGGTTTAAAAAGTCAGTGAAAGTCCGTGCTTGAATAATAGTTATTCTCCGTGTCTCAGTGCCTCCGTGGTTAAAAAACTCTTTTCAACTAATAGCCGAAGTGGTGGAACTGGCAGACACGCATGTTTGAGGGGCATGTGGGGTAACCCGTGGGGGTTCGAGTCCCCCCTTCGGCACCACTAAAAAAAGTCAGATTGTTGTGTGGCTTTACAACCACGCACAAACCTATTTTATCCGAAAGCATACTACCCTTACCAAGATTGAGAGTGATGTTGTCGTCAAGCCAAGCGTTCAAACAATCCAAAAAAACGCCAAATCGTTAGGCGTTCCAATGGAGGATTTGGTATAATAAAAAGGTCGATTATAAAAATTAAACTGAAGGGAGGTAAAAAATATAAAAACTCTAAAATGTGATCTTTGCGAAGTAACGGCGGAAGGTGCGACATTCGAAGAATGGATGAAGGCGCTCATGCCTCACTACATGAAAGCTCACGCCGACGTGATGAATGACCCTAAAAATGGAAAGGAGGAACAGCAGAAATGGATGGCTGAAAATAAGACAAGGTTTGACGCTGCTTAGAATATAGTCGAAAAGATTAACAAACTAATACTTACTTAAAAACAACTATGAAACAATTCACATGCAGAGAAATGGGCGGCCCGTGCGACTAAGTTTTCAATGGTACAACCGCCGAGGAAGTTGCCAATATGGGCGGTCAACATATTATGAGTTCAACGGATGCAGCTCATAAACCAATGCGAGAGCAAATGGCTAAATCCAGCAAGGAAGACAAGGATAACTGGATGGTCTGGTTCAAGGGAGAGTGGAATAAGAAATAAAATCCCATGAAGAAATATATTCTCGGTGCTGTTGCCAGCACAGTAATCGGTTTTGCAACCGCTTTCATCTGGCATTTACTACTCTTTCAAAATCTCTATACACAACTAGGAGTTATCGGCAGAATTGAGCCGAATATCCCTCTTGGATTTATTGCCAATCTTGCGCTGGCACTAACTCTTTCGTATCTCTATCCAAAACTCGTATCTTCCGAAAAAAACAGTAATCCTATTCTGGGTGGTATTCGTTTTGGGGTTATCATCGGAATCCTTAACATAATTTTCTGGGTGTTGAAATTCGCGGCGACTCAACCGCTTTCTTCGATACCGACCTTCATGGCAATTGAGGGAGCATTTGAACTCATACAGCCTACGCTTATCGGCATTGCGTTAGGATTCGTATATCGAAAAAGGATATGACAAAACTACATCACGAAATTAAAATCAACGCGCCGGTCAAAAAAGTCTGGGCGGTACTTGCGAATCTTGAGAATGTGGCGAAGTACAATCCTGTCGTTGCACATGCTCGCTACATCAGTCCAAACAGAGAAGGCGTCGGCGCGGCCCGCCAGTGCGAGTTTAAGCCGAAAGGGTCGGGCAAGGAGCGCGTATTCGAGTGGGAGCCGGAGCGTCTGCTTGCCATTGAACTCTTTGAGCACAACTGGCCGGTCAAGACCATGCGTTGGTGGACGCGGTTGCACGCGGAGGGGAACAATACGCGTGTCAGTCAAGATATAGAATACGAAATGAAATTCAGCATTCTCGGAAAGCTCATGAACGCGCTCATGATGAACCGCAAACTTAATCAGGGAGTAGCGGAGATTTTTGAGAATCTGAAAAAATTTACTGAGGAGAATTGAATATATGGCTTATAACGAACAGCTTGCCGAGAAAGTCCGAAAAGCACTCTCCCATCAAAAAACCGTTGAAGAAAAGAAAATGATGGGCGGCTTGACTTTTATGATGAACGGAAAAATGTGCGTTGGTGTCCATACCGATGAAATCATGTGCCGCATCGATCCTGATATTCAGAACGAAGCGTTGCGCCATAAGGGCTCGCGCATAATGGATTTTACAGGCAAACCAATGAGAGGATTTGTTTTTGTAAAAAAGGAATCAATTAAGACCGCAAAAGATTTTAACTACTGGATTCAACTAGCGCTTGATTTTAATAAGAAAGCAAAGGCGTCAAAAAAACGACCATGAAATGGGATATTATATTCAAAGAAACTGTACAACAATTTCCTGGCTCTGGCGGGTGGGTGTATGTTGCAGTACCAAAAAAATTCACCAAAGAGCTTAAGCAGCGAAGACGCGCGTGGGGCATGTATCCAATTACCGCACACATCGGCAAGACATCTTGGAAAACCAAACTTATGATGAAGAAGGGTGGCAACTTTTTTGTAGCTCTAAAAGTGGCCATAAGAAGTAAAGAAAAGACGGCTGTTGGTGACCGAGTAACTATTTCTTTTAAGTTAGACTAATGCCCAAGGGAGCAATCCACGCCGTTTTATAATTTCTCCTAAAAACGGCGGGATTAGCGTTTTTGTTTCAATGGAAAATTTGGTAAAATGATCTTATGATCAAAAAGAAAATCGCAGCTGGTGTAATACATATTGTGCCGGCAGACATGCAAAAAGCGTTAACTTCTGACGCGCACATACTTGCCAAGTGGAACGGCCTTACGCCGATCCAACGCAACGAGTGGATTTGCTGGACTACCATCGTCAAAAAGCCGGAGACGAGAGCCGAACATATCAAGCGTATGATTACAGAATTAAAAGAAGGTGAACGGCAACCCTGCTGTTGGCCTGGTTGTCCTCACCGCAGACCAAAGGCGAAAAAATGGTTTAAATAATCAATAAATTTATGACAAAAAACAAAATGAATGAATTCGCATTATTGTTCCGTATGGACATTACAACTAAAGAAGCCCGGCCTTCTCCGGAGCAAATGGAAGCGTACTTAACACAGTGGCATGACTGGACGGATAACATTGCCGCCCAGAATAAATTGGCTAGCGGCAACCACTTCTCTGTCGATGGTAAAGTTATAAAGAAAGACAATATGGTAACAGAAGGACCATACACCGCAAATAAGATGTCAGTCGCTGGATATATCATTATAAAGGCAAAGGACTTTGACGAAGCGGTTAATATGGCAAAAGCTTGCCCTATTTTGCAAGGCGAAGGCACGAGCGTAGAAGTGAGAAAGATAGTTGCGATGTAAGATTTAGTAAAATAAAAACATGGAAAAAAATTCTAAACAACGACCACCAATACCGAATACCGATCTTAGAAATCTGGATAAGTTAGTTGGCAAATGGAAAATATCCGGTGATGCAAAAGGACAGATAGAATATAAATGGGCCGATGGCGGTTTTTTCCTTATCCAAGACGTTAATCTTGAGTATGGTGGAAAACAGATAAAAGGTATTGAGATAATTGGGCACCTCCAAAAAATAGGTGAAGAACCAAGTCGGGAAATATGGTCCCGATTTTACCATTTTACGGAAGGTTTGACGCTTGATTACGTCTATGAGCTGGTTGATAACACGCTTACCATCTGGTTTGGCAAAAAAGATTCTAACAACTTTTATAGTGGTACATTTAATAAAGACGGCAACTCATTTAAGGGTGCATGGCAATGGCCCGGCGGCGGATATAAAATAACGGGGCGAAAGCTGCCAAGATAAAACTTGCCGCCAAAGAAAAACTAAAATGAAAAGCAAACCTAAAAAGAAAAAAATTTGTAACCGAGGTCATTCATATAGCGGGACTGGGTCGTGCCCGGTGTGTTGGCCGGGGCATAAAAAGGGGACTAAATAATATGAATGAAATAACTTTCAATTATCTCGCCATTGTTTCCGCTACTGTCGCGAGTTTTAGTCTGGGTGGCGAGTAGTAGCGAGCTGCGGCGGGCTGGCTTCCTTGGTCTGGTTTCGTTCAGCCGTTTCGGATAAAATAGGTTCGAGCGGCACTGCAAAGACACACCATATATTAATCCTTCCTATCATATCCTTTAGAAATTATCAGAAAGCCTCCAGCATATGCTACTGCTGACAGGATGAGTGTGATTTTAAATCCAAAGGATAGTGCTATCAGTATCACGAGGACAGAACTTACCACCGAGGAGCAGCCATTTATACACCATGCCCACGGAATTATTCCGGCGTTATATCTCTCAAGGAGTTTTATGCCGGTCGGGAAAGGCATCCCCATGAAGAATCCGAGGGGGAAGAGAAAGGCAAAGGAAATAAGCTGACGCCAGATGATACCCTCAAGAAGTATTTTATTAAATATATAAGGCAGAAGTATTGCATATATAATAATCAAACCGCATAAAATCAAAAGATATAATTTAAACTTCCGAATCTTTACTCCGCCATCCTGCCCATTTGAGAATTTACCGGAGAAACGGCTTCCCACGCCTGATGAGATTAAGAGAGTAAACAGGACTGTGGATATGGAATAAACAGGATGCCCTAAAAATAGTATAAACTTCTGAATCATACTTATCTCGGCAAACATAAAGCCTATTCCTATCAGAAGGAAATAGATAAGAAAGGATATATCTGCCGTTTTAAAATTTTTTAAACTTACTTCTCTTGAAAAGAATAGAGGGAGGATTATGAATGCGATGCTTACAAATAATGACTGTATAAAGACAACTGGAATGAGATAACCTCCTTCTAAGAAGGGCTGCCATTTACCGCCAAAGATTTTATATGTCTCTTTGATTGCATCCCACTTGAAAAAGTGGTGGAAGAAGGGTCTCTCATCAGTAACTGGAGTTATGTCAAATATATAATTTTTGAAAAAACTATCTCTTTCGTTAGGATTAATTATTTTTGAAATAAAGTTAAAATAGAGAGGCTCCTTAAATCTGTTATAAATATTAGTCTCTTCCCTCTTTATGTATGGATAATAATCAGTATCAAAATGTCTCTCTTTACAAAAAGACTTTATCTTGTCAATATCACTGCTGACAATTCCGCTCCTTTTAATAATGATTGTAATTGTCCCCCATGTCCTTATAATGGCTATATGTTTTTCGGGTGATGAAACCCCCATCTCCTCAAGTGCCTTTACGGCTGTGCTTATAATCTTAAGCTCATGTCTTGGCGGCGGGAGCAGATAGAGAGTAATTGTTAGGATTCCATTTTCATCAAGGTGTTCAATATAGTCCTTGAATGCCTCAACTGTAAATCTGTAGTCCTCTGTCAGTCCATATATACCTGTAGATGATGAGGCAAATGCATCGCCGGGTGAAATCTGGATGATGTCATACCTGTTTTTTGACTGCCGTATAAATGTCCTCCCGTCTCCTGATTTAATACCTATTTTTTCTTTATCATATATTCCTCCTGAAAATTCTCTATAATCATTTTTTACAATCCCGGTAAGGAGCGGGTAAAATTCTACAGATTCAATATTCTTTGCTCCATGGTATATTGCAGAAAGTATATCCAGCCCGCCTCTCGGGTCAAAAATAAGGACATTATCTGGATTTGTCAGATAGTATGGTATGACTGACGGGAGATAGTCTATGAATCTTATCTCATCCTTATTGCCGCTGAATTTTGTAATTGCATTTAGACTGCCTCCATCTACAGTTAAGCCTATCTGTTCAGGCAACTCCCCCTGAAATTTAAGGCTTAAGCCCGGGGCAAATCTGACAGCCCCGCTCTTTATAACATCTACTCTTGAAATTGAATCCCACTCTGTTTTAATAATCTCTGCATCGGGGTGGCGGAGTGCCGTTTGGAGTCCTTTATAAGGAGATATGGCAATCTCCATAAAAGGCGGTGAAATAATTATAATTGATATTGGTATAACAATAAGAATAAGACGATACGGAAAGCTGTTTTTCTTGTATGACGAAGGATGAAGACTAAAAATGGTTGAAGCAAATATGCCTGATATTGATGAGATAATGACAGAATTAGATGCATCGGTTAGGGAAAATATAAGGAGTGCGAGGAGACACCCGCTCCCTGCCCCAATGAGGTCAGAGAAATATATCCTGTGTACAATATTACTGAATCGGGATATGGCGATGGAAATAGTCATTCCTGAAAAAAAGAAAGGAATGGAGAAGAGGATGTAATAGATTAAGATGTAGATTAGCTGTATGGGGTCCCAGGCAATCTTGACAGGGTCAAAGGCTATACGGTTTGTAATAATATATGATAATGGCGAGGATATGGCAAATAAGAGGGCACAGTTGGATAAAACAGAGTAAGTATCTTTTTTGAAGATTGACGGGAAGAGCATGAGAAATGTTCCGCTTGCACTATATCCAAGCAGAGCCATGCTGACAACCATAAAGGCAAAATGATACCACTGGGCAACAGAGAAGACCCTTGTTAAAGTGATTTCAAACAGGAGTGTGGAAAAAGAGGTGAGGTATATGCCAAGATATAAAAGAGACGATTCTTTGTAGAGATGTTTCACCTGAAAATACCCCCTCTCTGTCATTCCGAGCGGAGCGAGGAATCTCGCTTTTTAGATTGCTTCGCCTTCGGCTCGCAATGACATTTTCATCATTCTTTGTGTCTCTTTGAGACATGTGTGTTTCATAATGAATCATGGGTTACAGATTATGTGAATGCAATTATACTATATTCATAATTTATAATTCTTAATTATTATTGACGGAGGTATTTGTTTGGTTTAATTTAATGATATGGATAAGAAGAAGGTTATAATTTTATTTCATATCTTGGTCTTAATATTTGCATATAAAGATTCAGTTGGGGCGGAGAATATAAAAAAGAGGTTTAGTGAGACCAGATTGCTGATGGGGACAGTAGTTGAGGTAATTGTAATCGGTGACAAAGAAGATGTCGCCAGAAAATCCATAGCTGATGGATTCTATGCAATGGAGAGGGTTGACAGGCTTATGAGCAATTTCAAGGAGGACAGTGATATCTCAAGGATAAACAAAGGGGCAGGGTCTAAGGCTGTAGTAGTTGATATTGATGTGGTAGAGGTTATTAAGAAATCTATATATTACAGTGAAATATCTGATGGTGCCTTTGATATAACTATTGGCGGTGTAGAGGAGTTATACAATTTTGAGGATAAAGGGAGGATACCTGAGAAGGGAAAATTTAAAAACTCTGTAAGCCTCATCGGGTATAAAAATATCATCATAAATGGCAATACAGTTCATCTTGCCAAGAAAGGGATGAAATTAGACCTCGGCGGGATTGCCAAAGGGTATGCAATAGATAAAGGAATTGATGCAATCAGAAAAAATGGGGTAGCTGATGCACTTGTAAATGCAGGCGGGGATATAAGGGCGATTGGTGAGAGTGAAAATGGTCAATGGAAGGTAGGGGTTTTACATCCGAGGGAAAATGGTAAACTTAAAGATACCTTATTGCTAAAAAATCTTTCTGTAGCAACATCTGGTGATTATAGAAAATACTTTATCTCAGGCGGAAAGAGGTATCACCATATTTTAAATCCCTCTACAGGACTGCCGACAGAAGGGGTTCAGAGTGTGACAATTATTGCACCCTTTGCAGTTGACTCTGATGCCCTTGCAACTGCAGTGTTTGTTCTGGGAAAGAAAAAGGGGATGGAGATGATTGAAAGGTTAAAAGATGTGGAAGGTATTATAATTGACTCAGATGGCTTGGCAATATACTCATCCGGAGTTAAAAAATATATTCATAACTGAGAGTTGATGTATTTAAACACTTGACAAAGCCGTGTGGATAAAATAGAGTTATATTATACCGCGGGGTGGAGCAGTCTGGTAGCTCGTCGGGCTCATAACCCGAAGGTCGCAGGTTCAAATCCTGCCCCCGCTACCAAATAAATCCTCAATTCGCAAATTTTCATTCTTGAACTGGCGTTGTTTATTTCCATTAGTTCAAATCACATTATTTCGTTTACCCCTTTTGTCTTGAAATATTTATTAATCTATAATACCCTTTAGTTAATATGATAAAGAAGGTAGATGCATCTAAGTTAAAGGTCGGTATGTATATATCTAACTTTGACAGGCCCTGGCTTGAGACCCCTTTTCTGTTTAATAAGGTGATGCTAAAGGATGATAAGCAGATAGAAAAGGTTAGGAAATCTTGCAGCTATGTCTATATAGATACTGATAAGGGGCTTGATGTCCAGGAATCGGAATCTTTAGCAGATGCAGATAAAAAGATTGAACATGAGATGCAAGAAACAATTCAGGAGGCATTGAAGAGAGAGCCGCCGCCGGAGGACAAGGTAGCCTTTCATGAAGAGATAAAAAAGGCAAAGAAGGTTCATAGTGAGACAAAAGAAGTTATAAAAAATGTAATGCAAGATGTCAGGATGGGCAAGAGCATATCATCAGGTGATGCAAAAAAGGTTGTTGATGATATGACAGAGAGCATAATGAGAAACAGGGATGCACTCCTCTGCCTCACACAGTTAAAAAAAAGGGATGAATATACATCTTTTCACTCTATAAATGTCTGTGTCTTGTGTCTCGCCTTTGGCAGACATATGGGGTATCAAAAGCATGAATTAAGAGATATGGGAATAGGCGCCCTCCTGCATGACGTAGGGAAAATGAAGATACCTGATGAGATTCTAAACAAGGAGGGGAAGCTCACGGAAGATGAATTTAAGATAATGAAGAGGCATGTTATCTACAGTGCCGAAATCTTAAGTACAAGTTATGGAATAAACCAAAGGGCATTGGAGATACCTTTACAGCACCATGAGAGATATAATGGGACAGGTTATCCAAAAGGACTCAAGGGTGATGAGATTAGTATGTTCGGGATGCTCTCCTCTATTATCGATGTCTATGATGCAATTACAAGCAACAGAGTTTATCATAATGGCATGCCGGCTCATGATGCATTGAAGAGAATGTATGAGTGGAGGGGTAAAGATTTTCAGCCTATATTAATGGAGAGGTTTATCCAGTGTGTAGGAATTTACCCGTTTGGAACTCTGGTAGAGCTTGATAATTCTGACATAGGTATAATCATATCTATAAATAGGATTCATATTTTGAGGCCAAAGGTACTGGTTATAATTAATGGCAATAAGAAACCGTATGGCGAACAGAAGGTAATAGACCTGACTGAAAAACTCCCTGATAAGAATTATAAATTGAGTATAAAAAATATCCTTGACCCGATTGCTTTGAATATAGATACTCAGCAGTATTTAAAAGGGAAGGGGCTTTTGTATACGACGAGCAGTTAATTTAGCACACTCCTTAGAAACTGTCCTGTATATGACCCCGGATTTTTTGCTACCTCCTCAGGGGTTCCATAGGCTACAATCTCACCGCCAGAATCACCGCCCTCAGGACCAAGGTCTATAATATGGTCTGCTGTCTTTATCACATCAAGATTATGCTCAATTACAACTACAGTATTCCCTGCGTCTGTCAGGCTGTTTAATACATCAAGGAGTTTCTGTATGTCTGCGAAGTGAAGCCCTGTTGTCGGCTCATCCAAGATATACAATGTCCTCCCTGTGCTTCTTTTTGAAAGCTCTTTTGATAATTTAACCCTCTGTGCCTCACCCCCTGAAAGGGTTGTGGCAGCCTGACCGAGCTTTATGTAATCCAAGCCTACATCAGAAACAGTCTGGAGCTTTGATTTTATAGAAGGAATATTTTCAAAAAATATTAATGCCTCGCTGACTGTCATATCAAGGACATCTGCTATATTCTTTCCTTTGTATTGTATATCAAGTGTCTCCCTGTTAAATCTCTTACCCTTACAGACCTCGCATGTGACATATATATCAGGTAGGAAGTGCATCTCTATCTTTATAATCCCATCGCCTGCACACGCCTCACACCTGCCCCCCTTGACATTGAAGCTGAACCTCCCTGCCTTGTATCCCCTCTTTCTTGATTCAGGAAGCTGTGCGAAGAGGTCTCTTATGAGATTAAATACACCTGTATATGTGGCAGGGTTGGAACGTGGCGTCCGTCCTATCGGGGATTGGTCTATGTCTATTACCTTGTCTATAAATTCAATTCCTTTAATCCCTGAAAACCTCCCTGGTTTTTCTGTGGATTTCCAGAAGACCTGTGCAAGTGCCTTATAAAGTATGTCAATAATAAGGGTGCTCTTACCTGAGCCTGAGACACCTGTGATGCATGTAAATAGTCCGAGTGGTATTGATACATCTATATTTTTAAGGTTATTCTGGGATGCACCAAGAATCTTTAGATGGTAGCTATTGCCATTTCTCCTCTTACCGGGGACAGGTATTGACAGAGCATTTGAGAGGTAGCGTCCTGTCAGTGAGGCCTTATCTGATAAAATCTCTTTTGGAGAGCCGCAGGCAACTACACTGCCGCCGTGAATCCCTGCACCGGGACCAAGGTCAATTATATAATCCGCAAGTAAGATTGTATCCCTGTCATGCTCTACCACAATAACCGTATTCCCTATATCCCGCAGTCTTATAAGTGTATCAAGGAGTCTCTTATTGTCCCTCTGATGAAGACCTATACTCGGCTCATCTAAAATATATAAGACCCCCATGAGGCTTGAGCCGATTTGGGTTGCGAGCCTTATCCTCTGCCCTTCACCGCCTGAAAGTGTTGCAGATGTCCTGTCAAGGGTCAGATAGTCAAGCCCTACATCCTTCATAAATCCGAGCCTCTCCTTTATCTCCTTTAATATCCTTCTTGCAATTGTATATTCCTGTTCCGTAAGAGAGAGGGAATTAAAAAATTCTATTGCCTCTCGGACGGAGAGGGCTGTAAGTTCCATTATGGATTTTCCTCCTACCTTTATTGACAGACTCTCAGGCTTGAGCCTTGCCCCCTTACAGGCAGGGCATGGAGTCATGCTCATATACTCCTGAATCTCCTCCCTTATGTATTCGGATTCCGTCTCCTTATATCTCCTCTCCAAATCAGGTATTACACCCTCAAACTCCCTGTGGTAGAAGTGCCTCCGGTTGTCCCTCTCATAAAAAAACTTTATCTGTTCATCCCCTGAACCGTATAGGATTATATCCTGAATCTTTTTATCCCCGATTAAGATCTTCGGGGACAGGTCTAAATCCATGAATGGAGTATCGAGACTGAATCCGTAATGGTCGGAAAGGCACTGGAGCATTTGATAGAAATATACCGATGTCCTCTTTTCCCATGGTTTAATTGCACCATCCCTTAAAGAGATGCTTTTGTCGGGGATAATGAGGTCTGCATCAATGTGCATATCAGTCCCAAGCCCGTCACACTCAGGGCAGGCACCATGAGGGCTGTTAAACGAGAACATACGAGGCACAAGGTCAGGATAGCTTATATTGCAATAAAGGCAGGCAAACTTTTCGCTAAAGAGAAGCTCATCTTTATCATCTACAGTTACAATGACAATCCCATCCGCCATCTTTAAGGCAAGCTCTATTGAATCAGCAAGCCTCCTCTCTATTCCATCTTTTATAACAATCCTGTCAACGACAGCCTCAATTGTGTGCTTCTTATTCTTATCAAGCTCAATCTTCTCTGTAATCTCTCTCATCTTCCCGTCCACCCTGACCCTTACAAACCCCTGTCGCTGCAGGTTCTCAAATTCTTTTCTGTATTCACCCTTTCTATCCCGGACAATTGGGGAGAGTATCTGAATCTTTGACTTCTCAGGGAGAGATTTCACCCTGTCAACAATCTGCTGGACTGTTTGAGATGCTATCGCCCTTCCGCATTTGTAACAATAGACCTTCCCTACGCGGGCATAAAGCAGCCTCAGGTAATCATAAATCTCTGTTACTGTCCCGACAGTTGAGCGGGGATTTTTACTTGTTGTCTTCTGTTCAATGGATATGGCAGGTGACAGCCCTTCAATATATTCAACATCAGGCTTCTCCATCTGCTCAAGGAACTGGCGGGCGTAGGCTGAGAGGGATTCTACATACCTCCTCTGCCCCTCTGCATAGATTGTATCAAATGCGAGTGAGGACTTCCCTGAGCCAGAGAGCCCTGTAATTACCACAAGCTTATCCCTCGGTATCTCTAAATCAATATTCTTTAGATTATGCTCCTTCGCACCCTTGATGATGATTTTTTTATTATCCATGTTTTTATTTTATCAGTATAAAAGTCCATTGACAACATAATGAGCTTAATCTATAGTAAATCCTGTTAGAAAGCCTTAATTTGTTGGGAGATTCATAAATGACAATAGAGAATATATTAAGAGAGATTAATTTTGAGCGTTTATTTGGCTATTAAATATCAAAGAAAAACCTTATGAAGGAAAAACAGATTAACGCAATAAAGAAAACGCTCATTGAAGTGGCAAAAAGATATGGGGTAAAAAAAGCTGCATTGTTTGGGTCTATAGTAAGAGGAGAAACCACAGAGGGGAGCGATATTGACCTTTTAATTGAATTTGAAGGGAAAAGGAGTTTGTTGGATTTGGCAGGATTAAAACTGGAACTTGAAGAGTTGCTGGGAAGAAAAGTGGATGTTCTTACCTATAAATCCCTTCACCCTCTCCTCAGAGAAAAGATATTGAGTGAACAAAAAGTAATTCTATGATGAAAGACGCAAAGACATTTATAGACCATATATTGGATTGTATTAAATTAATTGAAAAGTATACGAATAATAAAACGGAAAATGATTTCTTTGATTCAACCCAACTTCAGGATTCGGTTATTCGTCGTATAGAAATCATTGGTGAAGCAGTTAAAAATATTCCCGATGAGATAAAAACAAAATACCCTCTAATTCCGTGGAAAAAGATTGCTGGAATGAGAGATATGCTTATACATGAATATTTTGGAATTGATTTGGAGTTAACATGGGAAGTTGTTATAAGAGATATTCCAAAATTGAAGAAAAAAATCTTAAAAATAAAGGAAGATGTAAGATAAAGAAAGTGTCAGCATGATTTAGAACTTAACCTTCCTTCCCCTTTGCCTCGTTCCACAGTTTATCCATCTCCTCCAATGTGACATTTTTAAGCTCTCTCCCCTGTCTTGCAATCTCCTCTTCAATATAGTGAAACCTTTTTATAAACCTGCTTATTGTCTTTCTTAAGGCATCTTCGGGATTGACCTCAATAAAACGGGCTATATTGACAAGTGCAAATAACAAATCCCCAAGTTCATTCTCCATCTCCTCAGTATTTTTATCTGAGAATGCCTTTCTGAACTCATCCATCTCCTCCTCAACCTTTGCAAATACCTGGTCAATATGCTCCCAGTCAAACCCAACCCTCGCAGCCTTATCCTGAAGCCTGTGAGCCATAAGGAGTGATGGAAGTTCTTTCGGGACACCATCAAGGACTGATTTTCTCCCTTCATACCCCTTTTCCCTCTTTTTAATATCTTCCCACTGTGCAAGTGCATCCTTTGCATCTGAGATGCTTCCTTTATCAAATACATGGGGGTGTCTCCTTATCATCTTTTCATGTATCTTTTTAATGACATCGTTTATATCAAATTCTTTCATATCCTTTGAAATCTGGGCATGGAAGAGTATCTGAAATAGCAAATCTCCAAGCTCCTCCTTTACCTTTTCAGGCTTCCCCTCATCAATAGCCTCAAGGACTTCATAAGATTCCTCAATAAGATAGGGCTTCAGGGACTTTCGGTTCTGTTCCTTATCCCATGGGCAGCCATCATTTCCCCTGAGCCTCTCCATTATTTTTACAAGGTCTTCAAACTTTACCTTCTTCATATTTTAAATATAACAAAAAATAAGGAGATTGTGATATTATATTTTCATGGCTCCAATATTAAAATTAGATATTCATGACGAAGAAAAAGAACTTGATTTTGAAATAGATTACCAGCTTTCCCTAACCACAGAACAGCGATTTGAAATGATGTTTAAAAAATCTGAAGAGATTGCAAAAATACTTATAGAAAATGGACACAGAGAGCCTTTTAAAATCATTAAACGAAAATAAGGTTAAGTTTGTTATAATAGGCGCTGCCTCTTTCCCCTTCCACGGCTATTCAAGAGCCACACTGGATAT
>JACQBS010000093.1 GCA_016194325.1 Nitrospinota bacterium
AGAACTACCACATATTAAGATGGGTAAGTTTCCACGATTCAGAAAAAATGAGATTGACCACTGGCTTAATTCCTTAAAGACACCTGCAATAAATACACTATCCAGAAGGCTTAAGATAATTAAGTAATCTATATGCTGTATGGTTTAAATATAATAACCACAATATATTGAGGAGACCACCTGATTAACAGTCAATAAACCTATAATTAAACTCCTTACAAAACAATATGTTTAAAGTTAGTGTATAGTGAATTGTATAGTAAAATTTCTCTTGACAAACTATTTAGTATATACTATATTTACAGTAAACACTATAATAGAGGGGAGGTGATTAAGCTATGGCAATGTTAAGTATTAAGGACTTTCCAGATGATGTTTATAAAGCCTTGAAGATAAGGGCGGTAAAAGAGGGAAAGACTTTAAGAGAGTTAGTAATAGAGTTACTAACTCAAACAGTCAAAGGAAAAGGAAAGGAGGTTTAAAATGGCAAAGGCAAAAGGATTATATAAGCGTGGTAATGTCTGGTGGATACGATACGCTGGGCTTGATGGTAAAATCAGGTTTGAGTCAGGCAATTCTACATCCTTCAGGGATGCACAGGATATGCTTATCCAGAGAAAGAAAGAAATAATGGAGGGTAAAGAACCTATCCCTGTAAAAAGAATTGCTAATCACTCCTTCAATGAGCTTGCAGACCATTATATTACATGGGCAGAAAGACAAAGGGCTTTTGACAGGAAAAAATATTTTATACAAGATTTAATAAATACCTTTGGTAATTGCCCATTACGAAGATTTTCTCCTATGCTTATAGAGGAATATCAAACAAAATTTATTACCAATGGTAAAGCACCTGCCACAGCTAACAGACACCTTGCAACCCTAAAGCACATGATAACAAAGGCTGTAGAGTGGGACATGGTAGAGGAAGAAGTATTAAAGAAAGTAAGAAAGGTTAAATTTCTACATGAGAATAACAGACGGTTAAGGTATCTCTCAAAAGAGGAGTGACAAGCCTTAATCAATGCCTGTATTCTTCACCTAAAGCCAATAGTCATTACAGCCTTAAATACAGGCATGAGAAAAGAGGAGATACTATCTCTTGAATGGGAAAAGCATATTGACCTTAAGCATGGCTTTATACTCCTTGATATAACAAAGAACGGAGAGAGGAGGGAGATACCTGTTAACCAGACCTTGAGAGATACCCTGCAAAGAATACCCCAAAGGTTAGACAGTCCCTATGTTTTTACAGGTGATGATGGCAAAAGATTTAAGTATGTAAATAGGAGTTTTAAAACAGCCTGTAGAAAGGCAGGGATAAAGGATTTCAGATTTCACGATTTAAGACATACCTTTGCAAGTCATTTGGTAATGGCAGGTATTGACCTCACCACAGTATCAAGATTGTTAGGACACAAGGATATTAAAATGACCTTGAGGTATGCTCACCTTGCACCTTCTCACATGGTTAAAGCGGTAGATGTGTTAGACAGTGCTATTAACGGAAAGTCAACTATACAAAAACTATACAATTTTACTGTGGGGGAGGTAACAGCTACTGCGTAACTATTTGAGAAAATTGGTCGGGGCGAGAGGATTTGAACCTCCGACCACCTGAACCCCATTCAGGTGCGCTACCAGGCTGCGCTACGCCCCGTGTGATTGATTATACAAAATACAGGATGCAAGGTAAAGAAGAGTTATCGTTCATCTTTTAAATATATTGTCCTTGTTGGAAATGGAATTTCAATTCCCTCTTCCTTGAATCTCTTGAATATCCTTTTTCGCAACTCATGTTGGACAGGATGCTGGTCTTTATGCTCTGCTATCTGAAAAGTTAATGTAAAATTAAGTGATGAGTCCCCGAATCCGGGGATAAATTTTACATTTGGCTTAGGCTCAGACAGGAGACCTTGAATATCTTTCGCTCCCTTAACAGTTTCTTCAATTAATATCTTTTCAACCTTTTCGGGGTCTGAGTTATAGCCGACACCTATTGGTATTGAAACCGCCATATTCTTTTCAGGCATATTGAAGTTTGTAATAATACTCTGTGACAGTTTGTTGTTTGGTATCAGTATTGTATTGTTTTGAAGGGAGACCAGCCTTGTTGTCCTCCATCCTATATCAGCTATATGTCCTTCTTCTCCGCTCCCCAATTTAACATAATCTTCCAACTTTACAGGTTTTTCTATTATAATGAGGAGTCCTGCAAAGAGATTTGAAAGTGTATCCTGAAGGGCTAATGATACTGCAAGCCCGCCCACACCAAGTGCAGTAATAATTGGGGCAATGGAGATACCGAGGTGGCTTAATAGTATCAAGATACCGATTGTAATAATTAATGACTTTATTATTATCTGTGTCAAGCCAGTCTCAGGGATTGGTATCTCTATCTTTTTTATATAATATGCAGCAATCTTCCCTGATAGATTTGACAAAGTCAGTGTGAGGGATAATATTATAAGTAAATTAAGGGCTGTCAGGGAGTAGCTGATATGCTGAGGTGCGAGTTTTGATGTCCCGATTGCTATATAGAGGCCAATGGCGATACACCAGAATATTGATGGTGTCTTGAGAGATTCAAGGAAGATGTCATCCACCTTTGTATCGGTCTTCTGAGCCCAGCGGTGGAGCATCTTGAGTATTATTTTTCTTATGATGAGCAATACAGTGGATGATGCGATAAAAATAGCAGTGAAAAGGCTTAAGCTATAAATAATTTGTTCTTTCATAATAGAAAAAATCTAACAGAAAAGTTTTCAGTTCGCAAGAATAAAAACTTAAAAAAGTTAAAGCCACAAATGGAACAGATATAAAAAAGGGTTAAAAGTTTTTATCTGTGATAATCTGTGGCTAAAATTTATAAAGCGGAGGTGTATATGAAAAGAAAGGCAGCAGTTGCAGGAAAGTTTTATCCCATGTCCCCTGATGCAATTAATAAACAGATGAAGGAATTTGAAATTGAAGTCCAGCAAAAGGTAGATTGTCTGGGAGTTGTATCACCTCATGCAGGCTATGTTTATTCAGGGGGAGTGGCAGGTGCGGTTTATTCCAATATAAACATTCCGGAGGATGTAATTATAATAGGTCCGAATCATACAGGACTTGGGGAGATGGTATCACTAATGGCTTCAGGGGAGTGGGAGATGCCGAATGGGAATGTTAAGATAAATGCCGATTTGGCAAACGATATTATATCCAGTTCCAGATATATAAAGGATGACAGTATTGGGCATCTCCATGAGCATTCTCTTGAGGTGCAGATACCATTTATCCAGCATTTTAAGAAAAAATTTAATATTATTCCTATAACTATTATGACTTTGGACTATGAACTATGTGAAGATGTAGGTGGTGCATTATCAGATGCTATTAAAAAGCATAAAAAACCTGTCTTAATAGTTGCCAGTACAGATATGACCCACTATGAGTCTCAGGAATCGGCAAATGTAAAAGATAAAAAGGCAATTGACCAGATATTGAAATTGGACCCGAAAGGGCTTTTTGAAACTGTGGTTAATAAGAATATATCCATGTGCGGTATTGCCCCGACAACGGCAATGCTTATTGCCTGTAATAACCTCGGTGCAAGGGAGGCAAGATTGGTTAAATATATGACATCAGGGGATGTGAGCGGCGATTATGAGCAGGTAGTAGGTTATGCAGGAATGATTATAAAATAAATGGACTCTAAATCGCATTTAATTTTTTTAAAAATTATTCTTGACAAAAACAGATGAGGGTATTATAGTTTTACTTAAAATAAGGAGGTGTGGGCTGATGAGAAAAAGTGGTTTTAAATTTTTTGTTATTGTGTTTGGCTTTATATTGATTGTAGCTCCCTTATTTAGTGTAGTGAGTTGTGCAAAGAAAAAACCGCCGGCACCTGTTGTTGAAAAAATCACTGAAGATGAGGAGATGAGAAAGGCAGAAGAGGCAAGGAAGAAGGCGGAGGAAGAAGAGAAGAGAAAGGCTGAAGAAGATGCAAGATTAAGGGCTGAAGAAGATGCGAGAAGGAAGGTAGAAGAAAAGAGAAAAGCACAGGCAGAGGAAGCAGCAAAGGCAGAGGAAGAGGCAAAGTTGAAGGCAGAAGCAGAGGCAAGAAGGGAAGCAGAGGAGAAGAAGGTGAGTGCGGGTGAAGAGACCGCAACAACTGCTGCAAGGGAAGAGGCAAAAGCAGGAGAAGGAAAGTCGAGCCATGAGGTGGTGAAGGGTGAATCTTTGTGGAAGATAGCCAAATATAAGGATGTCTATGAGAATCCTTTTATGTGGCCTGTTATTTATAAGGCAAATCACGATAAGATAAAAGACCCCGACCTTATTTATCCAAAACAGGTATTTTCAATTCCAGGCGATGTTTCATCTGAAGATAAAAATAAGGCTGTTCACCATGCAAAGACAAGGGGAGAATGGTCACTGCATGATGGTCCTGAGAAATACTGGGAGCCGGGTTACAAAAAGACAAAATAAATATTTATAAAGTAAAAGCCTCTGGCCAATCAAAAAGGTCAGGGGCTTTTTTATTTTCCGCGTAGGAAGAATTTTATAGAAAAGATGCCGTAGATGAGAAAAAGCAGCGAAATCATCCAATTAGAAAAACTGCTTGTAAAGACAGCCTTTGTAAATAAATAACATCCTCCCAAAAAGAGAATAATTCCTATTATTAATGGTATAAATCTGTTTGCACCTTTTACCCTTGCCTTTCTTTTTGACAGGGCTTTCCTCCATTTTCTCTGTGCGAGAAAAAGTTCAATCCGTGAGATGAGATTTATTTTTTTATTCAACGGAGCCTTGCAAAACATGCAATGCCTGTCTCCAACCTTATTTGGAAAACTGCATTTCCAGCATAATAAAATCTTTTTATCAATATCTACCTGATTTTCTGAATTTTCATTCATGAAATATTAACAGCCTCCCTTATTAATTCCGGGGTAACCTTTCTCTTGTTACTTATAGAGTACTTATTTATTTTTTTTATAATTGTGCCAAGCTCTTCTATATCACGGTTGAAATGATTGAGTATGTAGTCTGCCGATGCATCAGATATCATTAGGTTTTCATCCAATGCCATCTTTTTTAATATGCTTTTCTTAATTGTACCATGATTTGATTTTATTGCTGTAATCATCCCTGATAGAAGTCTTGATTTTAGATAATCATTTAATCCTGTCATCTGGTCAGGCGAGATTCTGCCGGCTACAATAATCCTCTTTCCTTTTGATACTAATTCATTATAGATATGAAATACCTGCTCCTGAACGAGCTCAATATTATTAATGAGGTGCATATCATCTATCATCAATATATCAACCTTTTTATATTCTCTTGATATATCAATAATTTCTTCATAGGAAAGGGTATTGTTATACCGTTCAAGTATGTCTGATGATGATACATAAAGGAGATTCAAAATAGGAAAAGATTGTCTTATAGAATTTCCTATTGCGTTCAGCAGATGGGTCTTGCCTGTCCCTGATTCTCCGCAAATGAATAAGGGATTTATTCCTTCAAGCGGGCTCTGGCTGACAGTCAGTGATGCTTTGTAAGCTATTTCATTTTCCTCACAGACAACAAAATTATTGAATAAATATTTTGGTGTTGTGTGAAAGTCAAAAATTAACTGCCGATAACTTGATGAATTCTGAAATTTCATATCAAAAAACTAAAATTTTTAATCTTGATTCATTGATTTTACAAAGGGTTATTGCCCCCGAATAGAGATTTAATTTTATTTTAATGTGGATAACTGTTTTATGAAATCATCTTAACGGAATGTTAACCCATTAAAAAACATAGCATTGTCGTAACATATTGAAATATAAGGCGATGCTAATTTGCATAAAAATTAATCAATTTGTTTGAAGCCCTGATTTTTAGGGCAAAAATGGAATATTTCTTCAAGTTTTCCACAGGTTATTAACAAAATTTGTTAAATGATAAGAGCGAAGATTGTATGGATTCAAATAAGAATTTCTATAATCAACCTCTCTTAAAGAGATTATATGAAAAATAGCAACTTTGTCAAGAAAAGTAAACCCCGTTACACCCCTACCTAAATCCCATTAGAAATTCTATCGCCAGAGGGGATAGCAAACGATTTTGAAGTTCTATTTCTAATGGGATGAAGGATGGGGCATTGTTGGTGTAACGGGGTAAAGGGTTTTTCCTTGCATTTCTCATCTTTAAAAACTATTATATTTAAGGGAGGAACAAAAACCTGATTAAACCACTGAAGACACTGAAGGGCACAGAATTAATCCCGCACATAATTTATGTGCTGTACAGTGGTTCAGTGATTTCAGTGCCTGTGGTTTTATAATTTCTATGTATTGAAAAAATAAAAACAAAGGTGTTGTTTAGGGTGTTTCTATAGATGTAATGGATAATTATGCCAAAAGAGACATTAGTTTTTTTAGTCGTTGATGATATACCTGCTGCAAGGAGGACTATAAGGGCATTCCTTAATGAAATGGGATATAAAGATATCTTAGAGGCAAATGACGGGACAACGGCTTATAGAATTCTTAAAAGCAAGAAGGTTGATTTTGTTATCTGTGATTGGTATATGGAACAGATGAGCGGTATTGCACTTCTTAAAGTTATGATGGCTGACCCCCAGTTAGACCACATACCATTCTTGCTTGTAACCGGTGAGATGGACCTTCAGAAGGTTATAGAGGCTGGAAAGGCAGGTGTAAGCGGATATATACTAAAACCATTTACTCTAAAGGTATTAAAGGAAAAGATTGAATCTATTTTGAATAAACAGGATGACCCTAAGGATGTAAAGGCAAACAGGCATTACCTGCATGGCAAAGAGCTTGCGGAGGAAGGGAGATATGATGATGCATTAAAGGAATTTAATAAGGCTCTCAACACCTACAAGAGCGCTGAGGTTTATTACAATATAGGATATATTAAATCACTCCAAAAAAAATATGATGAGGCACTTTATGCATTTAGAAAGGCGGTGGAGATAAATAATCTGTTCGCCAAGGCTTACAGGAGCATGGGAGATGTATATCTAAAGAAGGGCATGCAGAATGAGGCTGAGGAGGCATTTAAAAAAGCAGGTGAGATATACATGATGAAGGATATGTCGGAGGAGGCAGAATTGGCATTCAATGAGGCATTAAAGATAGACCCCAGTACTATAAACATATATAACAGCCTCGGAATAATATACAGGAAGAGAGGAGATTTTGACAAGGCAATAGCCCAATATCAGAAGGCATTAAAGATAGACCCTTCGGATGAAAATATGGTTCTTTCGTAATAAAGTTGAAGTCAAGAAATTAAGCTTAATAAAGTTTAGGAATTACAATGAGATAAAAGGGTGCATCGAATTTCAGCCGTATCTGGTATAGTTTTGCTGATGACGAAACTTACCGGAGGTGAAA
>JACQBS010000078.1 GCA_016194325.1 Nitrospinota bacterium
TGACTTTAGTAAAATCACTGAACATGAGATTGCTCATATCGAATCTCTTATTAATAACCGTCCCAGAAAGTGTCTGGGCTTTAAAACACCACTTGAAGTGGCTTCTTCTTTTGTTGCACTTCAAGGTTGAATGTGGGAGGACATAACAGAGGGTGCCATTAAAAATGCTTCACAATTAAGAAAGGCACTAAAAGATATTATACCTCAAGACGCAGAGTTTAAAGAAAATTTTATAAATGCAACCGTCAGCAAGGGGAATTTGGCAAGATATTATTTACGTGCTATTGAAAATACAAACAGAAAAAATACTAACCCTGAATTACTTGTCAATAGCAATCCTGAAGAGGTGAACCTTGAGCACATTCTCTCAAAGACATATAACGCTGTTAATTGGCCAAATTTTACAGAAGATCAACATTCTTCATTCTATAAGAGAATTGGCAATTTGACGCTAACAACAACTCAATTAAATAGTGAAGAATTGAAAGATAAACCATTTGGAGATAAAAAGAAGTATTATGATAATTCTGAACTGTGGATTACCAAAATGATTACAGATAAATATAATGACTGGACAACAGATACTATAAAAGAAAGGCAAAAGGAGTTAGCAGAAATTGCTGTTGAAACTTGGAGTTTAAAATTTTAATTATGAAAAAATATCTAAATAAAGTAACGCAAGGCGATTGTCTTGATTTATTAAAAGAAATTCCAGACAATTCCATTGATGCAACTTTTGCTGACCCTCCATTTAACTTAAAAAAGAAGTATAACGGTTACAAGGATAGCCTTGAGTTTAAAGATTACTTAGACTGGTGTGAGAAATGGATTACTGAAATGGTGAGGGTTACAAAACCCACTGGTTCTATTTTTGTGCATAATATTCCCAAATGGCTGACATATTATGCCTCTTTTCTCAATAAATTAGCAGACTTCAAGCATTGGATTTCGTGGGATGCCCCTACCGCACCTATGGGTAAAACACTCCAACCATCTCATTATGGAATTTTATATTATGCAAAGGATTCAATGAAAAACAAGTTTAATGAAATTCGTTATCCGCATAAGCGATGTAGAAAATGCGGCTACTTGCTAAAAGATTATGGAGGGAAAAAAGCAGGACTACACCCTTTTGGTCCACTTGTTTCGGATGTTTGGTCAGACATCCACAGAATAAAGCACAATAAATATAGAGATGAGCACCCTTGTCAACTGCCAATTCATTTATTAGAGAGAATTATTTTAATGTCAACTGATGAGGGAGATATTGTGCTCGATCCTTTCGTTGGAACTGGAACGACAGTTATAGCTGCAAAGCGTTTAGGTAGGAGGTATATCGGGTTTGATATAGATAAAAAATATGTTGAGCTTTCTCAAATGAAATTAGCAAAGGAAAAAACAAACTCAAAAATTGGGAATATTTGGGTGAGTTGGTTTTTAGGTGGATTAGTAACAATTAGAGATAAGGACTGGGAAGAACTTTCGCAAAATTACTTTATCCCAGAACATCGTAATCATATTGACCATACAGTAATTAAATTTGTAAATTTTAAAAGGGTTGTGGATAGGGTGTCTACATAGGATAAAGATATCCATTTTATTAGATCAAAGAGGTGGCTTATGGAAAAGACAACAATAGAAAATGAATCTATAATTTTTACAACTGGTGCGTTTCTTAAGCCTGTAAAGACACATTTCAATGGTAAAGAACTTTGGATGTGGGTTGTTACAGAATTTATTGACGATAGTTTTAAAGATGGCGAAGTTTATAATCCGAATGAATTTGCAGAAACTCAAAATGAATTGTTTATAGATACTACTAAAGATATGGGCATATGATAAAAACATGATAGCCGGCATAGGAGTTGATATTGTAAAAATTGATAGGATAAAGACTGCAGTTGACAAATGGGGGGAGAGGTTTATGGATAGGGTATTTACAGAGGATGAAAAAAAATATTCCCTCAGCAAATATAATCCATATCCACACCTCGCAGCCCGATTTGCCTATAAAGAGGCATTGGTTAAGGCACTCGGAACCGGGTTCAGGATGGGCATAAAATGGAGGGATATAGAGCTAATAAGAAATGAGAATGGCAAACCTGAGGCGAAGCTTAATGGGACTGTAAAAGAATTAGCCGACAGGAAGAATATTAAGAATGTTATGGTCAGTGTCTCACATGATACAGATTATGCAATTGCGTATGTGACAATAATAAATGGATAGCAATGTGGTAAATCCCATATTCGCTATAAAAGGAGGGGAAAAAGATTATGGATACTATCAAAGAGGAGGCAAAAAAAATTATCGACAAGCTTCCGGAACAGGCAACTTGGGACGATATTATGTATGAGTTTTATGTCAAGAAAAAATTAGAGGTCGCCTTTAAGGCTGCTGAAGAGGGACAAGTTGTCTCTCATGAAGAGGTTAAAAAGAGGTTTCTCTCCTAATGAAGATAGAATGGATTGAACCGTCTTTGATCGATTTAGAAAACATTCGAGATTATATAGGACATGATTCAGAATATTACGCCAATAGATTCATTGGAAAAATCATTGAGGCAGCAGAGAGTCTGGAAAAGTTTCCAGAAAGGGGACGACATGTCCCGGAAGCTGAAGCTGAAAATATCCGAGAACTTCTATTTTACAATTATCGCATTATGTATCGGGTTGAGAAAGACCGTATATTGATTTTGACTGTGATTCATGGTTCAAGGGATTTGAGTCAAAAGAAATTCAAACCATGGGATGTCGTCTAACACAATACAAACGCAAGCAATACATTAAAACGTCATTTAGGCTCGAACGATATACAATGCTGTATCTAAATTAAGCATGCGAACCATTTGTGACTGGCAAGAGAAATGATGAAACAATAGAAGTTTAAATATATGAAAATCGTTACTGCAAAAGAGATGCAGGATATAGATAGGATTGCGATTGATGACTATGGGATTCCAGGAATTGTCCTCATGGAAAATGCCGCAAAAGGGGTAGTTGCATCCCTGTTTGAAAAGTTTCCTGATATTAAAGATAAAAAAGTAGGAATATTTGCAGGGAAGGGGAATAACGGCGGTGATGGTCTTGCTGTGGCAAGGCTCCTTACCGATAAAGGTATTGCAACAGAAGTCTATCTCCTATCAAAGAAGGTTCTGCTTAAGGGTGATGCAAAGACCAATCTGGATTCAGCCGAAGAGATTGGCATAAAAATCTTTGAGATAGTTTCATTGGATGAACTTGAAACCGTTAAAGATAGTATCCTCAAGAATGATATTTTTATTGATGCCATATTCGGAACTGGTTTAAATTCAGGGGTTAAGGGATATTACACGGATGTAATAAATTTTATAAATTCCTTAAATAAATTTGTCCTTTCCATTGATATCCCCTCAGGCTTAAGCTCTGACACAGGAGAAATTATAGGTGAGCATATAAGGGCAAACCTTACAGTTGCCCTATGTCTTCCAAAGATTGGTGAGATACTTTATCCTTCGGCTGAATACATAGGGGAATTAGATGTAGTAGATATAGGCATACCTGAATTAATTATTAATAACAGAGATATTAAAATAAATCTTATTGAAGAGAGAGATGCCGCAGGAATACTCCCCAAAAGAAGGCCAGATACACATAAGGGGACTTATGGTCATTTGGCAGTCATTGCCGGCTCAAGGGGAAAGGGAGGGGCGGCGGCACTATCAAGTATATCTGCACTTAGAGCAGGTGCAGGGCTGGTTACACTTGCATTGCCTGAATGCCTGAATGTATCTTTTGAGGCAGGCATCCCTGAGGTTATGACACTCCCTCTTCCTGATACAAAAGATGGAACTATTGATAAATCTGCATTGAATATATTAATAAATTTTTTAGAGGGGAAATCGGCAGTCCTGATAGGGCCTGGTATTACAACCAATCCATCAACATCTTCACTAATAAAAAATCTTATAAAAAAAGTCAGTTGTCCGATGCTTATTGACGCAGATGGCCTCAATATAATAGCTGACAAGATAGAGTTACTTAAAGATAAACCATCACCTGTCATAGTGACACCTCACCCTGGCGAGATGGCAAGGATGCTAAATACCACATCAAAGGAGATACAGGCTAATAGAATTGAATCGAGCATAAAACTATCTGTTGAATACGGGCTCTATGTAATATTAAAAGGTGCAAGGACTATTATTGCCACCCCAGAAGGAGAAGTGTATATAAACCCAACTGGAAATCCCGGAATGGCTACAGCAGGGACAGGCGATGTCCTTTCAGGAATTATTGCCGGATTCATATCACAGAGATTATCAGCAAGAGATTCATCAATACTTGGGGTATATCTGCATGGAATGGCTGGAGATATTGCTGCAGAGGAATTAAGCCAGACTGCACTTATAGCGAGTGACCTGCTAAATACATTTCCACAGGCTGTTAAAAGAGTGGAAAGATTTTAATGAGAGACTGCCATAAGAAGGGGTAAAGAACATGTCAATAAATGATTAACATCTTCACCCCTCTTATAAAATAACTTAAAACTATACCTCTGTCTCGCTTCCCTTATAAGCAGCCCTTACTCTATCCTTTTTTTCTTCTATAAAATCCTTTACCTTGCCTATGCCTTCTCTGGTCTTATCCAGCACAGTATCGTAATTGTCTAATACCGTACCCCTCACCTTCTCGGCGGTATCTTTTATTTTCTCCCTTGTCTCTTTACCGGCTGCTGGTGCAAAAAGAATCCCGAGTGCAGCACCTACGGCACCACCTAAAAGGAATGCCAAGGTTACCTCTAACATTGTTGAGCCTTTATTCTCTGACATTCAAATCACCCCCTTTTTTTTAAATTAAAAAATTAACCACAGAGTTCACAGAGAACACTGAAGGATACAGAATAAAAGAATATTTTTTTCAGTGATTTCAGTGCCCTGTTTATATTCGTGAATCTGTGTCCAGGTTTTAATCTTTTTTCTTCTCTGTGTTCATCTGTGATTTGTCAGGTTTTTCTTCTTTTTAAAGATTTTAGTGTATATAAAATTCCTCCCACAAGTCCTGCTGCTACGACAAACGGCTTTTTTACATTTTTGGCAATTGCCTCTGTAATATATGGAAGTTTGCTCCCGACAGCCTTAAATTTTTCTACAGCATCCCCAATCCCATCAATCTGCCCCCTGACCTTGTCAATTACAGGGACTGTCTCTTTTAAAACAACCTTTGCATCTTCAGAAAGCTCCTGAATGCTTCTCGCAGTTTGGCGGAGTTGAATTATAGCAGGTATTAAATACACCACGAGCATTAAAAATCCAACCGCAATCAGAAAGACTGAAAGCTCTGTAAGTGTAACAGTAAAAGTCATTTGATTTTTCCTCCACTATAAATATATCCTCAATTACCCGCTTAGTCAACCCGAAAGTTCTTTCTGAAAGTTCTTTCATCCAAAAAATGCAATTGGACGCAGATAAACGCAGAAACTACAGGATTATAAAAAGAAAATTATCTTTCTTCTCTGAATAAAAATATTCAAGACTTATCTGCGTAAATCTTTATAAATCTGCGAAAATCTGCGTTCTGATTTTTTATTGTATTATTTGGGTTCATGAGTAATAGCCCCAGATTGTCATGACAATAAAACCGAGGGCAGCGAGAATACCTATCATTGTTGCAATAGGGCGTCTTGAAGGGTGTCTTTCCGGATGTTTATCAAAAAAAGGAAATATGAAAAGAAAGAATATTACTATCCCCTGCCCAACAACACCTATTATCTTTGGAGCCGCCCTCCCTATAAATTCAAATACCTCTGCAGCCTTTAAAAACTGATACCCCGCAAGGAAATACCACTCAGGCTTTATATGCTCAGGTGTTACAAACGGGTCAGCCTTCTCACCCAGATGCGGTGGAAAAAGAGTAACGAGTGTAATCATAACTCCCATTATAATGAGAACGATTATTATCTGTTCAAAGACATGGTGGGGAAAGAACCAGTGCGCCTCCCCTTTCTCTATCTTCTTTAACTTCTCCTCTATTGGAAGATGCTTTATCTCAACCTCTTTTTTAAACATAAATAAGGAAGGTTAAGGTTGAGGTTTAGGTTTAGGAAAAACTTAGCCTTGACCTTAACCTCAACCTGCTTATAGTGGACCTGAAATCCCCTGTCTCCTTATCATAATAATGTGCAAAACTATAAACATAATAACTGCCGCGGGTAACACCATTATATGAACTGCAAAGAATCTTGTCAGTGTAATCTGGGATACATCAGCACCGCCCCTAAGAAAAATTTTTATATAATCACCTATAACCGGCATGGCGGATGGTATCTCCGTCCCTACGACCGTTGCCCAATAAGACAACTGTGTCCACGGCAAGAGATAACCTGTAAAGGAAAAGGAGAGTGTGCAGATGAGAAGTACTATGCCTGTTACCCAGTTTAATTCCCTCGGATTTTTATATATACCGTGAAAATATATCTTCCCCATATGTATGAAGACAGTGATTATCATGATATTTGCACCCCAGTGGTGAATGCCCCTGATGAGCCATCCAAAGGGGACATTGTTTGTAATATGAACTACACTGTCATAAGCCTGGGCTGTTGTCGGGACATAGTATACGAGCAAAAGTATGCCTGTTACAACTTGAAGAGTAAACATAAAAAATGTTATCCCGCCAAAACATGAAAATATGCCAAGGTATGAGGGTGCTAATTTATAAAATACCTCTAAATCAAGTATCTCTTTAATCCCAAGGCGATTCTCAACAAAGTTATAGATGGATATGAGAAACCTGTTACGAATCAGTATCGGCCCTAATCTAAGCTCATTCATATATAAGAATTATAAAAATTTGCCACAGAGGCGCTGAGACACGGAGGAAAACAATAAGGAGAAATGGGGAAAGTAAATGAAAGAAGAATTAAAAAAAATATATTTAATCTTTTCTCCATCTCTCCATCTTCTCCCTTTCCCCTTAATCTTTTTTGCTTTTGTCTCTATCTGTGCCTCTGTGTCTCAGTGGTTAAAATCAGGTTTTTGCTCTTTTACGCCTCTCTTATCAGTATCCTGTCCTCCTCCACAGCCGCCTTGTATGCAGGAAGAGGTTTTGGTGCAGGACCGCCAAGGACATTTCCATATAAATCAAACCGGGCTGCATGGCATGGACATAACAATTCCTTTGCATCCTCATGCCATTTAACTATACATCCGAGATGGGTGCAGACAGCCGATAAGGCATAAACCTCATTCTCCTTAGTCCTTATTATAATTGTTGGCCTGTTTTTATATCTCACAAGTTTTGCAGAGCCGACAGGAATCTCATCTGCTGATATAAAGAATGTTTCCCCTCCTTCAGTCCCTTTTGTGGAATCGGCAGGCAGCAGATACTTTATTACAGGATAGAGAGCCCCGCCGATGGCAACTGCAAAGGAGATAAAGATTGATAAGTTTAAGAAAGACCTCCTGTCTTTGCCTGATACTTCCTCTTTTATTATTTCATCTGACATGCTCTTCCCTCACCTTGAAAAAACCTTCTCATCCCTGTTCATCTCTATCTTCATCTCTGTCTCCTGAAGGAGGAGTGGTTTATATAGATAGTCAACCCATGCTGAAACTGTTACATCCATAATTTCAGGGATATTGAATATAAACTCCTCAACCCTGACCTCTTTTGGTCCTATACGGTTATCCTTGATAATAGAAACCCCTCTCCCAAGCATTATCTCACTATCCTTAACTAACTCCCTTCCATCTTTCCCGATAATAATCTTTTCAAATAGCCTCTTCTCACTATAAACTTTATTTTTAGGAGTTCTCACCTCACAGTTGAGTATCAATTTTCTTGTAGGCATACCTGTAGGAACCATATGCCCCGACCCTGCATTCTCAATACTGACAGACACAGAAAATTTATCCTTTACCCTCTTTGTCTCCTTTATCTTCACCTGCAATACCTTTTTCAATTGCACTATAGAGTGTCCCCCCTGGAGATTATGGTCATTTATATCTCTCATCTCCTTTGAGGTTGAAGCCTTTGCCACTTTCCCTTCAATCTTTGGCATATGGCAGTCCTGACACTGTTTCCCCTCCTCTGCATAAGAACTCCCCTTCCATTCAGAATATGTCCCCATTATACTCAATCCATTATCACTTACATACTCATGACACGAGGCGCATAGCTCCGAGCTCAGATGCAATTTTGAATATTCCACCTTATGCTCCTTTACCTCTCCACCCTTTAACGGTCCCCTCTTTATCAAACTAATCTCCCTTATAAAAGGGTCTTTCCTGTCATTCAGGTTTACACCCTTCAGTGTATGGCAGAAGTCACAGCTTACACCTTCGTTTGCAATCTTACCTGAAAGCTCGTAGTCCTTTGTTACAATGGTAGTAGGGGAATGGCATTTAAGGCATAGAATTTTCGCCTCTCCTCCGCTGATTGTATAAGCCTCAATATATGATGTGTAAAATATAGGGTCCTTCACAGCGAGGGCATGGACAGAGTCGCTCCATTTATTATATATATCCCGATGACACTCGGCACATAGCTCACTGGAATTATATTCATTGTTTTTAAGCTGGACTTTCTTATCCCTACTGAAGGCTGATATATTCGCTGAGTAAAGAAGGGCAGAGATTAGAACTAAAAGAGATATACCTTTATACATAGTTCGACATGCTCACTACGAACCCAATTTTGAATTTTATTCTCCGCTGACTTATGGTAAATTTTAGTTAATGCTACTATGGTAAAAGAGATATGTCAAACTTAATAAGGATTTTTCAAGAACAAAAACTTTAAATTAGACGGGATATACAGGATTAACAAAAAAAGAAAAATTGCTTTTAATTCATCTTACTTATCCTGTTAATCCTGTCTAAATATTTTATAATCTATACAATGAAAAATCTTGAGATTGCACAAATTTTTGAAAGAATAGCGGATATTCTGGAGTTTAAGGGCGAGAACAGATTCAAGATAAATGCCTACAGGAAGGCTTCCAGAATAATTGGGAGTATTAGCGAAGATATAGAACATCTTCATAAAGAGAATAGGCTGATGGAGATTCCAGGTGTCGGGAGCGGTATTGCCGAGAAGATTTCAGAGTTTCTTGATACCGGGAAGATGTCAAAATATGAAGAGGCAATGAAAGGTATTGAAGATGGGCTTATAAAACTCATGGACATATCTGGTATTGGCCCAAGCACTTTGAGAACAATTCATAAAGAGCTTGGCATAAAGGATATAGACGGACTTGAGAAGGCTGCATCAGAAGGGAGACTGCAAGTCCTCAAAGGTATGGGTGAAAAAAAAGAGGAGAATATTCTGAGGGGTATAAGGTTATTTAAGGAGAGTCAGAAGAGAATCTCTATAGGCACTGCACTCCCGCTGGTAAAGGAAATTATAGAGTCCCTCAAGAAAGAGACAGGCATTAAAGAGATAGAGGCGGCAGGCTCATTAAGGAGGATGAAGGAGACTGTCGGCGATATTGATATATTGGCAGGCGGCTCAAATGGAAAAGAGATTATATCTGCCTTTGTAACCCTCCCCATTGTCAGAGAGGTTCTGGCATCAGGTGAGACAAAGGGGAGTGTTATTGCAGAGGGGAATATTCAGGTTGATTTAAGGGTTGTTGAGAAGGAGTCATTTGGTGCAGCACTGCAATATTTTACAGGCTCAAAGCTCCACAATATCCATTTAAGAGATATGGCAAAGAGAATCGGTTTAAAAATAAGTGAATATGGAATATTTAAAGGCGATAAAAAGATTGGCGGTGAGAAGGAGGAAGATATATATTCTGAACTCGGACTCCTCTGGATTCCACCTGAATTGAGAGAGGACAGGGGGGAGATAGAGGCAGCAAAGGAGAAAAGACTGCCAAATCTTGTAAGTATAAAAGACATAAAGGGGGATTTTCATATTCACTCAAACTGGAGTGACGGGGCTGAGCCTATAGAAGAGGTTGCAGAAAGGGCAAGAGAATTGGATTATGAGTATATAGTAATTACTGACCATTCAAAGTCCACAAAGATTGCAAATGGCCTTACGGAGGAGAGGTTATCTAAGCAGATAAAAGAGATAAGGGATTTAAACAAAAAAATAAAAGGGATAAAGATACTATCAGGTAGTGAGGTGGACATAAAGACTGATGGGACACTTGATTTCCCTGAAAAATTACTAAAAGAATTGGATATTGTAGTTGCGTCTATCCATATTGGATTTAAAGAGGATGAGGAGACGCTTACAAACAGGATTATATCTGCAATGAGAAACCCCTGTGTGAATATAATAGCCCATCCGACAGGGAGGCTGATAAGCAGTAGGGAGCCGTATAAATTGAACATAAAAAGGATGTTTGAAGTGGCGGTGGAAACTGGGACGGCTATTGAGATAAACGCATATTATGACAGGCTTGATTTAAACGATGTCCACTGCCAGATGGCAAAGGAGATGGGCGTTAAGATGGCAATAGGGACGGATGCCCATCATATCAGCCAGCTCTCTATGATGGAATATGGTATCGGTATTGCGAGAAGGGGATGGCTGGAAAAAAAGGATTTAATTAATACAATGGGCTATAGCGAATTAATGAAGTGGCTTGGTCAATGAGAAAAATAGTAGTATAGTAAAAGCGCTATTACTATAAGATTAATCGCCATACCAATATGAATAATATAATCAATCGGGGCTGGTTTCTTTTTTTCCTTTTCGTTCATATTAACCTCCTATGCTATTATTAATTATTAGCTGTTAATTGTCAAATGAGTTAATTATGCATATTCCGGATGGTTTTGTAAGCGGGACAAAGTGAGCATGCCGAACTTGGGAAAATTTAAGGGAGGGAAATGGATTCAAGAATTCTTGTAGTGGATGATGAAGGGAGCATAAGATTTACATTTGAAAACTTCCTTTCCGAAGAGGGGTATAAGGTATTTACTGCCAGGAATTATAATGAGGCTATATCTATGCTCTCTCAAGAGGAATTTGATTTGGTATTTGCGGATATTATCTTAGAAGACATGACAGGGGTTGATATTCTGCGTCAAGTCAGGGAGAAAAAACTTAATTGCCCTGTGATTATGATTACAGGTGAGCCGAATATAGAGACCGCCTCAGACGCCCTTCGTCTGGGTGCATTTGATTATATTCCAAAACCTGTCCGACAGGATACGCTTTTGCGTGTAGCAAAGAATGCATTACAGCATAAGTCATTAATTAATGAAAAGGAGAGGTATAGGCAGAACCTTGAGGCTATATTTAAAAGTGTTAAGGATGCGATTATAACAGTGGATAAGGAATTGACTGTGATTGAACTCAATGAATCAGCCGATAGTATTTGTGAACTCTCCCGCAGTTCAATAGGCAAGAGATTTGACTCTCTGCCAAAATTGTGTAATGGGGAGTGTCTTAACGCCCTTCAGGAGACTATTAAGAGAAACGAGCCTATTGAAGTATATCGTTTTAATTGCCAGCACAAAGACCGTCCCAATCAGGTTGTAACTCTAAATACATATCCCCTTCTTTATGATAAAAATGTATTCTCAGGAGTCATTCTTGTAGTGAAAGACGAAACCCGTATAGTCAGCCTTGAAGAGGATTTGAAGGCATGCAGTTATATAGATTATCAAAAATATCACAATATCATAGGCAAGAGTTATGAGATGCAGAAGATTTACTCCCTCGTAGAGAGCCTAAAGGATGTTACATCAACAGTCCTGATTACAGGTGAGAGCGGGACAGGGAAGGAATTGATTGCAGAGGCAATTCATTATATGGGTGTCCGGAGTTGTAAACCACTGATTAAAGTAAACTGTTCAGCCCTGCCGGAGGAGCTTCTTGAGAGCGAGCTTTTTGGCCATGTAAAGGGTGCCTTTACAGGTGCAGTCAGGGATAAAGATGGGAGATTCAAAAAGGCAAACGGGGGGACTATTTTTCTTGACGAGATTGGAGATATATCACCAAAGATACAGTTAAAACTCTTAAGGGTAATTCAGGAAAAGGTGTTTGAACGTGTAGGTGATTCAACTCCGATTAGTGTGGATGTCAGGGTTATTGCCGCTACAAATAAGGATATTAAGGAAAAAATAAGGTGCGGTGAGTTCTTTATTACCGGTTAAAGGTTGTGGAGATAAAACTACCATCACTTAGAGAGAGAAGAGAGGATATGCCATTGCTTATAAATCACTTTTTAAATAAATTGAATAAAAAATTAAACAAGAATATTAAAAATATATCCGCTGATGTTAATGAGATTTTCATGAATTATTCGTGGCAGGGTAATATCAGGGAGTTGGAGCATGCCTTGGAGCATGCCTTTATACTCTGTCAGCAGGATGTTATTACGGTTGAACACCTGCCATCTGAGTTAAAAGATTTTATAGAGATAAAACCGGCATCTATCAAAGAGAGTGGGGATAATGAATATGATACGATTTTCAAGGCATTAGAAAAGAGTGCATGGAATAAGGCAAAGGCTGCAAGACTTCTTGGCATCAGCCGCAGAACCATCTATAGAAAGATGATGGAATATAAGATTGAGAAAAAAGATTTATGAGTCATAAATTATCCTGACACATATATGTATCAATCCACTTATGTATAATGTCACATCTTTTCTACACTTCTAAATAATTTTTAATACTCTCCTTCTATCTAACCATTTGTTTTTAAAGTATAAATAAATACCATTTGTTTCCCACCCTTTTTGGCATAAATCTTGATTATAAAATATCATATTGAACATCATTATAGAATGAAACCACAAGATTTCACCAGATTTACACCAGATAATGAGGAGAAATGGCTCTATAAAGATATAACCGAAAAGATTATTGGCGCCTCTATGGAAGTGCATAGAATATTAAGCCATGGATTTTTAGAATATGTCTATCAAGAGGCATTATGTTATGAACTAAAACAAAGAGAATTATCTTTTGAGCCACAGAAAGAATTGGATATCTGGTATAAAGATTTATTAATTCCAAGGAAATATACCTCTGATTTGATTGTTGAAGGTTGTGTGATAGTAGAAATAAAAGCTACAACTGGGTTAACTAACAATGATGAGGCACAACTTTTAAATTATTTGAAGGCTACAAAAAAAGAGTCGGTTTACTACTAAATTTTGGCAAGGAGAGCTTAGAGATTAAAAGAAAAATCTTGTGATAATCTTGTGTAAATCTTGTGGTTTACTGAGTATTTACTTATATGGAAATGTTAAAGCAAACTATTAACGGCAGGATGTGTCCTTTTATAAAAGACCCTGATAGTGACTGTTATTGCACCAAACTTGACAGCCGTTATACTGAGGCGATGATACTTTTTTGCAGCGGGGCTTATGAAAGGTGTTCAATCTATAAGAGAAAATCTGCATCTTCAAAATTATCTGAAGATACTACTCAAAATCCGATTTAGGATTTTGGGTAAAATCGCAAAGTCGCCTGAAAGACAAGGCTATAGGCAATTTTGCGACGCAACCGTATATGACCAATACGGTGAGGAGCAAAATTGACGATAACGCAGTATTTCAGGATGAATCTGCGATTTTAAATTCCGCTAAAGCGGAATTTGGGTACTCCATCACCCTGACTCTTTCCTCAGAGGATTACCTCCTCATTCCTCTGGGGATAGGGTTGGGGTGAGAATAAACTTTGTTGAGAAATTATTTTTTATTCTTTGTGACTTTGTGTCTTCGTGGCTAAATGTTTTATAATTTCTTATGGATGAACAAAATATAATTAAGAAAGTTGATGCGAATAATCTGAAAGTCGGGATGTATGTATCACAGTTTGACCGCCCGTGGCTTGAGACATCATTTTTCTACCATAAATTCCTAATTAAATCAGATAAACAGATTGATAAAATCAAACGGTATTGCAGTTATGTATATATAGATACTACCAAAGGGGAGGATATCAAAACCTCCATTCCTGTAACTGAAGAAGATAAAAAGATTGAAGTTGAAATGAAGGAGAAAATTGAGGATGCATTAAAAAGGAATCCTCCGCCTGAAGATGAGATAGATTTTAATGAAGAGATAAAAGAGGCAAAAAAGGTTCATGATGAAGCAAAAGATTTTATTAGAAATGTGCTGGATGATGTAAGACTGGGTAAGAGCATATCCTCAACTGAAGCAAAAAAGGTTGTAGATAATATGACAGAAAGCGTGATGAGAAACAGGGATGCCCTCCTTTGCCTCACACAGTTAAAGAAAAAAGATGAATATACATCCTTTCATTCTATAAGTGTAAGTATCCTGTGTCTTGCCTTCGGCAGGCACATGGGGTATCAAAAGAATACCTTAAAGATTCTTGGATTAGGGGGACTTTTGCATGATATAGGAAAGATGAAGATACCTGATGAAGTTTTAAATAAGGCTGGAAGGTTTACGGAAGCAGAATTTGAAATAATGAAAAATCATGTAATTTATGGTGCCGAAATATTAAGCGATACACATGGGATACATGAGAGTATAATGGAGGTGCCGCTACAGCACCATGAGAGGTATAACGGGACAGGTTATCCAAAAGGATTAAAGGGGGACCAAATAGGTGTGTTCGGGATGCTCTCTTCAATTGCAGATGTCTATGATGCAATAACAAGCAACAGGGTATATAACACCGCCCTTCAACCTCAAGAGGCATTAAAGAGGATGTTTGAATGGAGGGGGAAGGATTTTCACCCTTTATTAATGGAGAGATTTATTCAATGTGTAGGGATCTATCCTATCGGTTCAGTTGTAAGATTTCAATCAGGTGAAGTAGGTTTAGTTATGTCTATAAATATGATGAATATAACCCGACCGAAGGTATTAATATTCCTTGATGCATCTTTGAGCCGAATAAACCCATATAAAATGGCAGACTTATGCTCACCCGATTCTTCAAAATACTCAATAAAAGAGGTTCTCAATACAGATAAATATGGCATAAATATCCAGGAAGATTTTAAAGGAGTTTTACTGGATGAGCATATTAGCTGTTGTTAATAGACTGTCCTACAATTTGTTTTTGACATTCTGAACGGAGTTAAGAATCTCATATAAAAACATGCAAACTGTAGAAGAATACCGTTTATTGCATTCCATAACTCATTCAATTATTGAATCCAAAGATTTTAACTCTGCATTAGAGATTTCTCTTCAAAAAATTTGTGAATCAACAAGCTGGACTTATGGGGAGGTCTGGAAACCTTCTGAAGATAAAACATATCTTGAGTATAGCAAAGTATGGTATAGCAATCTTAAAGAGATGGAAAGATTTAGAATTGAGAGCGAAGGTTTTAAATTTTCACATGGAGTTGGACTTCATGGACGAGTCTGGTCTTCTAAAAAACCTGAATGGATAAATAATGTTTCAATAAATGGAAAGTTTCCTCGTCAACAACTCGCCATAGATTCTGGGATAAAATCAGCAGTTGGAATTCCTGTTATTTCTGATAGTGATGTCATTGTAGTAATGGTTTTTCTAACATCAGAAATATTGGAAAAAGATAAATGATACTCTTTATATCAGGGATCGCCAACAAGCTATTATATCAAGGATTAGTCTTAAAGCCCTTAGCAGAATTGATATGTCTGAATTTATGAATGAAGTTGTAAATGATCTTTCCCCAAAAAACTGGACACCCTGTTAAGTTTAAGCTGCATTCTGCAGCCTCTCATATTCTGCAGGACTTTTATAGTCCAGTGCAGAGTGCTTCCTAATACGATTATAGAACA
>JACQBS010000079.1 GCA_016194325.1 Nitrospinota bacterium
CCGTTTGCACCTTAGCCCCTATTAAGCAAGGTTTGGGCTCTGTTGAGACCCTCTAATTACCAGGATCGGGCAAGGTGCTATATTAATATATGTTTTAAAAAGCACTTTAAAAAAGTGCTTGACAACAATAAACCAGGCACGAAGAGCACAAAGGAAAAAAGGAAGAAAAAGAGAAATGGAGAAAGAAAAAAGTTTTTAAAATATATTTTTCCCCTTTTCACTATTTCCCCATTTCTCCTTATTATTTTTCTCTTGTTTTCTTCGTGTCCTTTGTGTCTTTGTGGTGAGTTATGTTGCCTCCAGTTCTACAATTACCGGCTCACCTGCATCAGGTCTATAAACCCTGTCAGGGTTCGGGCATATTGCAGTTATTGCCGACTCCTCACTTGCCATGTAAACCATATCATCCTTTTCACCTGCAATGAGCGGTCTTAACTTCACCCTGTCACTTAATCCTACCAATCCTTTGCTGTGGGCAAAGAGTATTGCAAATGGACCATTTAAAAGTGCGCTGCTATAAACGATTCTCAGTGCCGTCATCAATTTTTTCTCCTCCTCATCCATCCTCTTTATATCCTTCCAGAAGGGTGATGCGAGGACTGAACAGGCAAGCCTTATCGGAAGCCTGTGCCTCCTGATTAAAAGGTCAAGCATGTATGTAACCACCTCTGTATCTGTGAGGAGTGTGCATTTATATCCGAACATCTCAAGGTATCTCTTATTTATTCCGTATGATGAAATTTCTCCATTATGGACAATAGACCAGTCAAGGAGGGTGAACGGATGCGCACCGCCCCACCATCCGGGGGTGTTTGTCGGAAATCTGTTGTGTGCTGTCCAAATATAGCCCTCATATTCCTCAAGCTTAAAGAGTTCTGCAATTTCAAACGCAAACCCAACACCCTTGAATGCCCCCATATTCTTGCCGCTTGAGACTACAAAGGCACCGGGAATCTCTGAGTTTATGTGCATTACAGTCTTTACCATATAATTATCTTCCCTCAATTCTTCTGATTCGTGTATCAAGTGTTCATGAACCTCTTCAGGAGGGGTTACAAAATATCTCATAAAATAAGGAGGATTGGTTATTGTCTTGACCCTTCTTGTGGGTATCTCCTCCTGATGCCCTATCTTCACAGTCTCCCTCAAGTATTCCTCTGTAGCAGGGAGGCTCTTTTTGTCGTTATACATTATGTGAAGGGCATAGTGGTTTTTGTAATCAGGGTATATACCGTAGGCAGCAAAACCTCCGCCGAGTCCGTTTCCCCTCTCGTCCATACAGCTTATGGACTTGATGATAACATCACCCTTTATCTTTCTACCCTTTCGGCTGATTAAACCTGACAGACCGCAGGCAGATATATCTTTTTCACAATATGGACTTAAAATTCCTGGTTTCATAAATTATAATTTAGCCACGAATGTCACGAATTTACACGAATACTCACGAATTAAAATAAAAGATTTGAAAAATTAGTGTTAATTCGTGTCCATTCGTGTAATTAGTGGCTATTATTTTTTTAGATTGCCCTTCCCAGTCTCTCCTTCCTTAAATCCTTCGGCATAGAGACAAATCCAAAATTTCTGTCCAGAAGTTTATCTTTAAAGGCTGTTACAGGGGTCTGCTCTTTTATGAGTCCTGTCAATATCCCTGCCCTGTCAACATCAGCCCCTACTAATATGGCACCGACAAGCCTTTCATTTTTGATAATTATCCTTTTATAGTTTCCATTTGCAGCATCGTTCTTTACGATGGATTCGTATCCCTCACCCCTCGGGTCAATTATCCCTATTGAGATTGTGGGGACGCCGGGGAATTCTATGGAGTTCATCGGGAATCCGCCTTTATAAACGAAAGAACCTCCTGACATATTGTCACCTGCTATTCCACCCTGTCTGTATGCAAGAGGCCATATAGGTATCGGCATCTTCTCGTTTGTAAGCATGTTGAGCGCCTCTGCAACATCACCCGCAGCATAGACACCCTTTACACTTGTCTCCATTCTCTCGTCAACTACTACGCCTCTGTTTATCTTTATCCCGCTATTTTTTATAAATACTGTATTTGGTATAACACCAATTGCAACAATCACTAAATCGCATTTAATCTTTTTCTTATCCCTTAGAACAACACCATTGGCAACATTGCCCTTACCGGTAATTTCAACCACCTCATTATTGGTTATTACCTCAACACCCGCCTCCTCCATCTTCCTCTGGACAATTCTTGATGCGTCCCTATCCAATGCCCTGCTTAAAACCTCAGGTGCAAGCTCAACAACTGTAACATCAATTCCTATTGCAGTGAGCCCCTCAATTGCCTTTAGCCCAATCATCCCTGCACCAATGACCACTGCCTTCTTTACATTTTTAGAAACCTGCAATATCTCCGCAGCGTCACTCCATTTTGTAAATGTATAAACATTCTTTCTATCTTTACCTTTAATAGGCGGGATAAATGGGATTCCCCCTGTGGCAATCAGAAGTTTGTCATAATCTATTACCTGCCCCTTGCCCCTTGTCCCTTGCCCCTTGTTATTTAATATCACCTGTTTTTTCTTTGTATCTACAGCTGTTACTCTTTTATTGAAAACAGTCTCTACATTATTTTCTTTGTAAAAGTTCTCGTCCCTATAATACATCTTATCTTCTTTTGTATGACCTGCGAGGAGATAAGAGATTAAAGGGCGGGAATATACATGATGAGGCTCATCAGAGATAATGGTTATGGAATTCCTCTTATCATTTCTCCTGATTGCCTCTACAGCCCCTGCCGCCGCCGCCGAATTTCCAATTATTAAATATTTCATAATTATTTAGCCACGAATAACACGAACTTACACAAATACTCACGAATTAAAAGATTTAAAAAAATAGTGTTAATTCGTGTCTATTCGTGTAATTCGTGGCTAACCAGTTAGTTTCTCTCCTCATGCACCAACGCCTTGTTGGGGCATGCCTCAACACATGCAGGGATGCTCCTGTCAGGACAGAGGTCGCACTTAGAAGAGAGTTTTACCTTTATTTCTTGCCCCTTGCCCTTCCCCCTTAATAAAGGGGGATTGAGGGGGTTGTCCCCTTGCCCCTCTCCTATATACTGGTTTCTTTTTATCACACCAAATGGACATGCCATTATGCACATCCAGCACCCGACACACTTCGGCTCATTTACAATAACCCTTCCGTCAGGCTTCCCTTCGACTTCGCTCAGGGCAAGCCTGTGCATCGCACTTGTAAAACATGCCTCTATGCACGGGGCATCTGAACAGTGGCGGCACATTACAGATACCGATAACCCCGGAAATATCTCTTCTACAAGAGTCCTTGATAGAGGAGCAGGATTCTCCTTCTTATATGCCTTTAGCGTGTCTTTGGATTTTGAATGCTCTGTAATACAGGCAACCTCACAGAGCCTGCAAGCCATACACACTTCTTCTTTTGGATAAACAATTTTCATAAATTATTTTTTAGCCACAAATTTACACGAATACTCACGAATCATAAAAATTAGTGTAAATTCGTGTTCATTCGTGGCTAAATCTTAAAATTCACATCCCTTCCCCTGCGTGTTTAAGTCCAAGGATTTTTAATTCCCTGTCAGAAAGACCCATGCCTCTCAGTCTTTCCCTGTTGCCTCTCAAACTCTCAATGGCATTCAGCCCCATGCCGCCGAGCATCTCCTTTATCTCTCTGCTCCATGCTGTAAGCAGATTTACCAATTTCTCTGCGGCAAGCTCAGGATTCTGCCTCCTCGCAAGATATGGGTCGTTTGTTGTAATACCCCATGCGCATTTGCCTAAATAGCACTTCTGGCAGACTGTACAGCCTATGGCAACAAGTGCGGATGTGGCTATATACACCGCATCTGCACCGAGTGCAATAGCCTTTACCACATCGGCAGAATTTCTTATACCACCTGCTACCACTATAGATGCCCAGTTCCTTATCCCCTCATCTCTGAGCCTCTGGTCAACCTGAGCAAGTGCAAGCTCTGTTGGTATTCCAACACTATCCCTTATCATAACCGGTGCGGCACCTGTTGAACCCCTTATACCGTCTAATGCAACAATATCAGCACCCGCCCTTACAATACCACTGGCAATAGCTGCAGCATTGTGGACTGCTGCAATCTTTACTGATACAGGTTTTTCATAATTTGTCGCCTCTTTCAATGCATAAATCAACTGCCTCAAATCTTCTATTGAGTAAATATCATGGTGTGGTGCAGGGGAAAGTGCATCAGAGCCTACAGGTATCATTCTTGTCTTTGATACCTCTTCTGTAACCTTTTCTCCGGGGAGATGACCGCCAATGCCGGGTTTTGCACCCTGACCAATCTTGATTTCTACTGCGGCTGATACTCCGAGGTAGTCAAGATGGACGCCGAATCTTCCCGAAGCAACCTGGACTATTGTATTTTTACCGTATTTATATAAATTCTTGTGTAGTCCGCCCTCACCTGTGTTGTAATATGTCCCCATCTTTTCCGCTGCCATTGCCAGTGCCTCACAGACATTGAAATTGATGGCACCATAAGACATGGCAGAGAACATTATCGGGATATTCAGCTCAATCTGCGGAGCTAATTTTGTCTTTAGAGTTATACCCTCACTCCCTCTCCCCTTGCCCCTCACTCCCTCTCCCTTTGGGAGAGGGTTAGGGTGAGGGCGTGTGAGGGTTTCTATTTCAATTGAATCAGGCTTTCTGCCGAGATAGGTCTTTAATTCCATCGGCTCTCTCAGAGGGTCAATGGATGGATTTGTAACCTGACTTGCATCAACAACTATATGGTCCCAGTAGATGCGATGGGGTCTGTCCGACCCCATCCCTGTTAAGAGTATCCCGCCTGTGTTTGCCTGCTTATTTATATTTCTTATTGCCCATGAATTCCAGTTTGCATTCTCTTTAAAATTCTCACCTACCCTTTTTATTGTTATACAGTCGGTCGGGCAGTAGGTATCGCACCTGTGACAGCCGACGCAATTTGCATCAATGTTAAAAATCCTGTCCTCTTCAGCATTATAAAATGTGGAATTATATGAGCACTGGCGGACACAGACCTGACACCTGATGCACCTCTCATCATCCCTCTCAACCTTAAATTCGTAATATGTAGGAGTCTTGTATAGCATGGCAATCTATTATATAAAGCAATAGCTATGCCAGAAGCAAAAATCTTAGATTTCAAATAGTTGAAAAATTTAACTGGAATAGCTGTATACAATATTAATACAGATATATATATTATGTATATAGCAATCCAGCATGGGTAAATTCATCAGTAAATTCATCAAACTTAATTGTGATTGTAAATGTGCTGTGGTAGTATATTATGTAATTTATTGAATTTTTAAGTTGAAAGAGGATAAAGAGATGATCAAAAATCCTGAATGTTTGGCGGATAAAAAGACTATAAAAATTTCAAGTGACTTGAAAACGTGGAAATATGCTCGATTGTTTTTGGATACAAACGCCCTTCTAAAGTTATTGGTCCCTGAATTTAAAGAGCCCGGCACAGAAAATTTACAATTCTATCTTGAACCAGGCATTAAACTTCACACTTGCGATTATTGTATTGGCGAAGTAATGGGAATACTGAAAAGAAAATGGAATTCAAAAAAGGAAAAACCAAACCTTACAACAGATGGCTATTTGATGGTAATTAACAGATTAAAATGGAAAATTGACAATAAAAAACTCGTCTTGCATAAATTGTCTTTATCAAAGAATTTAGACAGATCAATTCATCAGGCCGTGAAAAAATACAAAATCGATTATATTGATGCATTGCTTTTAAATTATATACTCAATTCTAAAAAGCATGACTTATTTGTAACAGCTGACGGCAATTTATCAAAAGCAGCACAGGAATTTGGAGTCTTATGCTGGAACATTTTAGACTGTGCTACACTACCGGAATAATAAAAAAACGATTAACAAGCAAATCTGCGGGATGAGCAATAGCCAGCCCGTGATTTAGGTCATTATCTATTTAAGAATGAAAAAAATCTGGGTTAAAAAAATGAAATCCTTTAAATCTGTAACAGAGTCTGATATTGAATACTACCTTTCCATGTCGCCTGCAAAAAAATTGGTTCATTCGTAAAAAAATTGAAAACCGTATAAATAAACACGGAGATACAGAGATAATAATTAATTTTTCTTAACCCTGCACATAATGTGTACGCAGGGTCCTTTAGTATCTTTATTTGTTTAAGTCTTTCTCTGTGCCTCTGTGTCTCGGTGGTTAAAATTAGGTTTTTGTTTTTCTGAATTTTGATTTGTATTGACGGCTATTAGATTCGTGAGTTATCATCATCTAAAAAATACTATCCGGAGGTCTTGATGAGCGGTATTACTTATAAAGATGCAGGTGTGAATGTTGAAGCAGGGAATGAAAGTGTAAGAAGAATCAAGAAGCATGTCCAGTCAACATTTAATAAATCAGTCCTTACAGGTCTCGGGACATTCGGCGCCCTCTATGATTTGGGGGATATAGTAAAAAAGTATAAACATCCTGTCCTTGTCCAGAGTATTGATGGTGTCGGGACGAAACTGATGATTGCAAATGCAATGGGGGTGCATACAACAATAGGTATTGATATGGTTGCACATAGCTGTAATGATATTCTCTGTCAGGGTGCAAAGCCTATTACATTCCTTGATTATATAGCTACAGAGAAGGTCAAACCTGAGCATATTGAGGATATTTTAAAGGGGATTGCAGAAGGGTGTCGTGAGGCTGATGTGCCTGTGATTGGCGGTGAGATAGCAGAACTGCCGGGGATATATGTGGCAGGAGAATACGATTTGGCGGGCTCTGTAACGGGTGTGGTTGAAAAAGAGAAGATTATCATAGGTGATAAGATTAAAAGGGGGGATATATTAATCGGGATTGTGTCAAGCGGTCTCCATACGAATGGATATTCTCTTGCAAGGAAGGTTTTATTTACTCATAAAAATTATACAGTAAAGACACATATAAATGAGATTGGCGAGACACTCGGTGAGGCATTATTAAAACCACATAGGAATTATTCAAAGGTAATCCATTCATTAATGGATGGCTCTAAAATAGAGATAAAAGGAATAGCACATATAACAGGCGGCGGTTTTATTGATAATATTCCAAGAATATTGCCAGATAAATGCACTGCGGTTATAAAAAAAGGCTCATGGGAAATTCTGCCAATTTTTAGCATAATTCAGAAAGAAGGAAATGTCCCTGATGAAGATATGTTCAGGACACTCAATATGGGTATAGGGCTTGTGATTGTTGTTTCAGGTAAAGATGTTGAATCCGCCATTACTCATTTAAATAAAAATGGATTTAAGTCTTGGGAGATAGGGGTAATAGAGGAAGGGGCAAAAGGGGTAAAGATTAAATCATAAAAAGAAGCACTAAATCTTAATATCTAAATCCCAAGCAAATCCAGATGACCAAAAAATTTAAAGTCATATTGTTAGTTGTTTTGAACTTTTATATTTAGAATTTGTTTAGAATTTGGAATTTCGAAATTTTTATATATGCACTCCATGCCTGTCATAACCACTCTAAGGGATTGGGATTTTTTGCTGCTTAAGAGATACTCTCCTCAATATTTTAAAAAGGAAGATGAATGCAGTCTCTGCACTTATGGTCCATGCAAGATAGATGAAAAAAGAAAAGGGGTATGTGGGATAGGGCTTAATGCACATCTTTCAAGAATGTCATTATTTACTGCTGTAACTGGTGCGGCAGGTCATGCATCATTGGCAGAGACAATTACATCTGAACTTATAGAGAAATTCGGCAGTAATTATCCTCTAACATTGAGCAATGGTGAACCTGTCCAGACTCCGCTCATCCGTCTTATCTGTGGTTTTAAACCTAAGGTCCTATCTGATATGCAGATAGTAACATCTTATATTAATAGGGAAATAACCTCACTCCTCTCTGTCCTTAATATGGGGCAGGAGGGGGATTGGATGGACTTTGAGAGTAAGACCCTCCATGCAGGTATGCTTGATAACCTATCACTTGAGGTTATTGATATGTCTCAAATTGCTGCATTTCAATTTCCATCAAATAATCCAAACACACCTATTGCGGAATACGGAATGCGGAATGCGGAATTTGGAAGTAAGAAACCTTCTATCCTCTGTATTGGACACAATTCCATTACAGGCATAGAAATTATGCAGTATCTTGATGAAAATAATCTTTCCGAGAAAATTGATTTGTATGGGCTTTGCTGTATGGCAACTGATATGTCCCGTACTCCCAAAGGAGGCGTTAAGATAGCAGGTAATCAGAGAGACCAGTTAAAGTTTATCAAAAGTGGTATTGCCAATGTAATTGTTCTTGACTCCCAGTGTGTAAGGACAGATATTCTTCATCATGCGTCAAAGATGGGGATTCCAGTTATAGCAACAAATCCTGAATCTTGTCTGGGATTGCCTGATAGGACCGGAGATGAAACTGAGAAAATAGTGGATGACCTTTTATCGCAGAGGGAGGCAGGTGTCCTGATATTTGATAAAAAAAAGATTGCACAGGTAGCAGCAGAGACCTCTATCAGAAGAAAAAAAATTCCAAATTCCAAATTCCAAATTCCAAATTATAAAATAAGGGTCGGGAGGGGTGCTATATCGGATATAGAGATAAAAAATGTTGCACCTCCGATTGTAATGGGTGAGATACCCGGGATTATAGGTTTTTTGGGTTGTCCTAATTATTCCCCTCACCCCGACCCTCTCCCACAAGGGGAGAGAGGGGATGGATTATTAGAGATGGCAAGGGCACTCATTGATAGGGACTATATTGTTACATCAGGCGGATGCACAGCAATTGACCTTGCTGAGGTTGACGCAGACGGTAAATCACTGTATGAAGAGACAACCGGAAATTTTGATGCAGGTGGGTTTACAAATCTTGGCTCATGTGTATCAGCATCACATTTATTAGGTGCTGCCATTAAGATAGCCAGTGTCATGCTCCACAGACAGATTGATGGCAACTATAAAGAGATTGCTGATTACATCTTAAATAGAGTGGGTGTTGTGATAATTATATGGGGACCAATGAGCCAGAAGGCTTACGCAACAGCAACAGGTGCAAACAGGCTTGGGATACCTGTAATATTTGGAAACAAGGGGGAGAGATATGGAAGGATGCTTGAAGGTAATAATAGCTGTGGCTGGGAGGTTACAGATATGCGAAATAAAAGGGAGGTATTTGCAGGCCCAACCCCCGCACATCTTATGACAACTGCCGATAGCCCATCAGAGGCTCTTGCACTCGCAGCAAAACTCTGCATGAGATCGAATGACACATCAAAGGGGAGACAGACAAAGCTAAAAAATTATATAGAATTAGACAAACTATTTTCAGGTAATAGTCTTCCAGATGATATTCATCTTTTTGTCAGGACAAAATATGATATGCCTTCTGAATATAAGGATAGCATTTCTCACGAGTTAGAAAAGAGGAATTGGAAACCTGCATGGATACCCGACCCAACCCTCCTGCCAAATAAAAATGAATTGACCCTTCATTTAAAATAATGATAAACTTTCTAAATATTGAGTATAGAGGGATTTTCTCGCAGTTCATTACTCTAAAATCTAAATAATGTTTAAAGGAGGATTTAAGAATGAGTGCATTTCTGGGACCGATTCACTACTGGATGTATGAGAAGATTAAGAATGTCATGATGAGAGAGACGGCAATATTTTCTGCCTTCTATGAAAAGTATGGCAAGGAGATAGAATCTGTCTGCGGGAAGACAAAGCAGGAGATGGAGACGAAAGATATTGAGACACCTCTTGACCAGCTTATAGGAGATTCTCCAATTCACGGATGGCTTGCAAACAGGATTAAAGAGGTGGAGACAGATGAAGCCCGGATGGTAAAGTCTTTTTTGGGTAAATATAAAGATAGAAACCTTCTTGAGGACGCAGTTTACTGGTATGGAAGGGGGAAGGGTGTTGAGGCAAAGGATAAATATGACCCTCAGGATGGTGTTGAGGAATTTCATGAGACTATAAATAATTATTTCCTTGATGGAATGCCATGCGACCATGTAGTAGAAACAGAGATGAGTAATGGTTCCCTCATATATAAACATACGGACTGTTTGCATCAGGGCTATTGGAATGATGCAGGTGTCTCTCCTGAGTTGATGTGCAGTCTCAATAGAAAATGGATTGACGGTTTCTGTGAATCCCTGAATCCTAATTTTAAACATGTCGGGAAAGAGAGCATTGTCACAGGTTCAAAGGAATGTGTTGATGTGTACACTCTTTAAAAAGAAAATATAAAATTAGCCACGAATGAACACGAATAAACACTGATTTTAAAAAATCTTTTCTTTTAATTAGTGAATATTCGTGGCTAAAATTAAGTTTTTGTTCTTCTATGTTTTTCTGTGTAAATCTGTGTTCATCTGTGGCTGATTAAGCTTTTGTTATTATGGGCAGAATTGAAGAAAAGTTTGATGAACTGAAAGGGAAAAAAGAAAAGGCACTGATTGCCTTTATATCTGCCGGCGACCCTGATATTGATACAACCAAGTCACTCGTCCTTGAAATGGAGAGAAGGGGGGCAGATATTGTTGAGCTTGGCGTCCCATTCTCTGACCCATTGGCTGATGGTCCTGTCATACAGAAATCCTACTTGAGGGCTTTAAAAGGCAAGACTTCGCTAAAGAAGATAATAAAAATGGTAAAGGAGCTTCGCAAGAAGACCGACGTTCCCATTGTTCTTATGTCCAGTTATAACCCGGTCTTAAGATATGGTGAAGTCAAGTTTGTAAATGATGCTGTCATATCTGGTATTGATGGAGTTATTATCCCCGACTTGCCTCCTGAAGAATCTGACAATCTATGTAAGATGGCCAGCCAAAAAGGGCTTGATACTGTGTTTTTATTGGCACCCACAAGTGATGACGAGAGGATGAAACTTATTTGTGGGAGGAGCTGCGGATTTATTTATTACATTTCAGTTACCGGTATAACAGGTGCAAGGAAATCTCTGTCAGATAATATTGGAAGGATGGTAAAAAAAATAAAGAGGTTCACAGACCTGCCTGTGGCTGTGGGTTTTGGCGTTTCATCCCCGGAGCAGGCAGAAAAGGTTGCAAGATATTCTGATGGTATAATAGTAGGTAGTGCAATTGTGAAGATTATAGAAAAAACAGGTCAGGATAGAAAGAGGCTTGTTAAAAAGGTAGGAAAATTTATAAAAGGATTGAAAGAGGCAATATCTCCCACAAATAGGCAGAAAATATAAAATCTTGAGAACACGAATTTCACGAATATGCGAATGTCACAAATAAAAACTAATTTATTTTTTATTGGGGTAAGATGGAAAAAGTAGACACCAAAGTTTAGTATAATACAAAGACGGAGGTGTCAAATGGATAAGATTATAAAAGGGATTTACACGAAAGAATTTCGTGAGGAAGCAGTAAAGCTAATTACAGAAGGTGGTATAGGAATAAAGGAAGCGAGCAACAGATTATCATTACCGCCGAGCACATTATCTTACTGGGTAAAGGCATATAAAGGTGGCAGGATTAAAGAAGTTGGCAAGACAGATAGACCGCTGAGTGAAATGGAGATAGAACTGGCGAGGGTAAAGAAAGAATTAGCCGAAGCTAAGATGGAGAGGGACTTCTTAAAAAAAGCAGCAGCGTACTTTGCGAAGGAGTCGCAGTAAGGTATGCGTTTATGAAAGGGATGCGGCTCCACTATTACATATCGTTTATGAGTCGGGTATTAAGGGTATCGGCGAGTGGATATTATGCATGGCTAAAACGCAAGCCATCAAAGAGGCAGCAAGAAGAAGCAAGACTTGAAATAGAGATAAAGGCAGCACATAAGAGGACACGGGAGACATTTGGTCCTGTTAGACTACAGAAGGAGTTATTATCATACGGGATAAAAACAGGGATATGCCGGATAAGGCGTATAAGGAAAAAGCTTGGGTTATGCTGCAAACAGAAGAAGAAGTTTAAGGCAACGACAGATTCAAGGCATATGTTACCTGTTGCTGAAAACCTGATAGGACAGAAATTTGAGACGACAGCGCCAAATCAAGTATGGGTGACAGACATTACCTATATACCTACAGAGGAGGGGTGGATTTACCTGGCAGGACATAAGGACATACACACAAAAGAGATAGTAGGCTATGCAATGGATAGCAGGATGACTATGGAACTGGTAAGCAAATCATTAATATAGTGCAGTGGCAATGAAGCGGCCTGACAGCGGGTTGATTCACCGTTCTGATAGGGGAAGGCAGTATTGCTCTTATGAATACAGCAAGATACTTGAGCAGTTTAAAATGAGGGTATCAATGAGCCGGAAGGGTAATTGCTATGATAACGCTCCAATGGAGAGCTTCTGGGGAACGTTGAAGAATGAGCTAATACATCATAAAAGGTATAAAAGTAGAGAGGAGGCAATTAGAGATGTTAAGGAATACATAGAAATCTTTTATAATCGCCAGAGGATACAGGAGAAATTGGGGTATTTATCACCAGCGCAATATGAGAAACAATATTATCAAAAACTACAGGCTGCATGATCAATTGGTGTCCACTATTGACATCAGACCTCATATTAAATTCGTGTAATTCGTCCATTTGTGTCATTCGTGTTCAAGTTTTTGTTCTATATGATAAAAAAACTTCTCAAAATCACCCCATTTAAAATCGTCTTACTTATAACCACCCTTGTAATTGCCATCTATTTTGCAGACCCCTCCTTTATAAAGTTCATGGAGTTGAAGAGTTTTGACCTTAGGTTTATATACAGGGGGCAGATTAAACCAGGTAATGAAGTTGCGATTGCTGTAATTGATGAAAAGAGCCTTGATGAACTCGGCAAATGGCCCTGGCCCAGATATATACAGTCTGAACTTGTTAATAAACTGACTCAAAAAGGGGTAAGGGTAATCGGGTTTGATGCTGTATTTTCAGAGCCTGACATTAACCCGGGGCTTAAAAAAATAGGCGAGCTAAAAAAACGGTTGATAGAAGATAAATCAATAAGACCTGAGCTGATTAATCTTGTTGAAAAGGCTGAGGGGGAATCAAATAATGACCTGATTTTTGCGGATACACTTAAAAAATCCGGGAATACCATACTTGGATATTTCTTTCATTTTTCAAAGGAAGGTCTTGAGCATATAAGCAAGGAATCTTTGAATACCTCTCTTGAGAATATCAGAGACTCCCAATACAATGCTGTCCGGTTTACGAGTGCAGAGGCACAATCGGTTCCATTGCAGGGTGCCTATGCAGCAGAGGCAAGCATAAAGCCGCTTTCAGAGGCAGCAAAGGGTGCCGGATACTTTTCGTTTATAACTGATGACGATGGTGCAATAAGAAAAGTGCCTCTGATAGTTCGTTATGAGGATACACTCTTTCCTCCCCTCTCTATCCAGATGGTTAAGGAATACCTTGAGACAGATATATCATTTGTTATTCAGAATTACGGCGTTGATGAGGTTCAGCTTGGTGATATAGCCATCCCGACAGATGAGTATGGCTCACTGCTTATAAATTATTATGGTCCCCAGAAGATGTTCCCCCATTATTCCATAACAGACATAATACATGATCGTATCCCTGAAAATTTATTGAAAGACAAAATTATTCTCGTTGGCCCGACTGCCCTTGGAATATATGATTTAAGGATTACCCCTTTTCAAAAGAATTATCCGGGTGTTGAGATACATGCAACAATAATAGACAACATCCTTCATCAAAACTTTATAATAAGACCTGAATGGATGGCTGCATATGACCTGGCAGCAATAGTCCTGATTGGAATTGTCTTAAGCCTTTTACTGCCGCGGTTAAAGGCACTTTATGCGGGTGGAGTAATACTTATCATAGCACTGGCACACCTCGGATTAACCTATTATTTCTTTATTGACAAGGGTTTATGGATTAATATAGTATATCCATTATTAGAAACCGCCTCGGTATATGTCGGGATTACAGTTTACAAATATGCGACCGAGGAAAAGGAAAAGAAATTCATAAAGGGCGCATTCAGCCAGTATCTGGCACCTGCTGTAATAAATCAGTTAATTGATAACCCGAAGATGCTGGAACTGGGCGGAGAAGAAAAGATACTCACAGCATTCTTCTCGGATATAAAGGGTTTCTCAACATTTTCAGAAAAGCTTACTCCAAAGGAGCTGGTTAATCTCCTGAATCTATATCTTACAGAAATGACAGATGTGGTTTTGGAGTATGGTGGCACAGTTGACAAATTCGTCGGTGATGCGATTGTAGCCTTCTTCGGCGCCCCTGTGAGTTATGAAGATCATGCAAAGAGGGCGTGTTACGCATCACTTGATATACAAAAAAAATCTGTAGAATTGAGGGAGAGGTGGAAGAAGGAGGGGCATCCTGAGGTTTATACAAGAATAGGTTTAAACACAGGCCCGATGGTAGTTGGAAATATGGGGACTACACGGAAGATGAATTATACAATCATGGGTGATGCAGTGAACCTTGCATCAAGGTTAGAAGGTGCAAATAAGCCGTATGGGACATATATTATGCTTGGAGAGTCTACCTATCTTGCGGCAAAAGATTCTATAGAGGCGAGGGAGCTTGACTCAATCAGGGTCATGGGGAAGAGTGAGCCTGTAAGGGTATATGAGCTTATTGCAAGAAAAGGCGAGATTGATCGTGCAAAGACGAGTGTAATTGAATCTTACAATAAGGGGCTGTCATATTATAAAGAGAGGAAATGGGATGATGCAATATCTCAATTTAAAATGGCATTGATGACTGATTCCAATGACGGGCCGTCTAAGACATATATCAACAGGTGTAACGAATTTAAGGCATCCCCGCCGCCTGATAACTGGGACGGGGTATATGTAATGAAGGAAAAATAAAAGTGCAAGTGTGAGTGCAAGTGAACTAAAAAAATTCCTTACACTTACACTTACACTTACACTTAACTATGGAACTAAAAATTCTTGGATGTTATGGGGGAAGTGCACCGGGCTATCGGCTGACCAGTTTTTTGGTAAATAACAAGGTTCTGTTGGATGCAGGCTCCGTGACATCAGCCATTACAATCAAGGAGCAGACCGACATAGAAACGGTATTGTTGAGCCACTCTCATCTTGACCATGTATTCGGCATCCCCTTCCTGGCAGACAATATTAACGGGCGGAAAAATACCCCTATTGATATTATAAGTGTTAAAGAGGTAATTGAACCGGTAAAAGACCACATCCTCAATGACCGTATCTGGCCTGATTTTACACAGATCCCCCATACTGTAAGCCCTGTCCTCAGGTTTAAGGTAATTGAAGAGGATACAGAGTTTACAATAAATGGTTTGAGGGTCAGGGCAGTAAAGGTGAGCCACTCTATACCCACTGTGGGCTACATTATAAGTGATGAGTCAGGGACAATAGCATACACAGCTGATACAGGACCTACAAATAAGATATGGGAGAGGATTAGGCAGGCGAAGAATTTAAAATTTATAATAACAGAGGTCTCATATCCGAATAATATGAGGGGTTTGGCTGAGATAAGCAGGCATTTGACTGCTGAAATGCTCAAAGAGGAGATAAAAAAGATTGGCCTTCCAAATCTGCCGATTTATATCTATCACCTTAAGCCTGCATTCATTGAAGAGATTAAAAAAGATATAGCATCCCTCAATATGTCAAATGTTATCCTGTTAGAGCAGGGGGAGACATACCGCTTCTGAATATGCCATTTCAGGATGAAGATATATAAGACAGCCCTGAAAATAATTACTATCCTTCTTTTTTTATTTATCACCACTTCCAATATCTTCGCCGAGGAGCAAGAGGGTACATCAGACAAGAAAAGGGTAAGCCTTGAGTATGAACTTGACCCATATTATTCAAGTATTGACCTTTTCATATCCCTTACAGATAAACCGATTCCAGATGTAGGCGAGAAGGAAGAGGTTGAAATCTATAAAGACCTTCTTTACAGTTCATATATTCCTCAGTTTCTATTGTTTGAAGCAAGTGTTAATCCCCTCCCAAGTCTCGGTGTATATCTGAAAGACCGTAATCGGGATTTATACAATCGTGGGGAAATCTCACCAAGTCTAAATCTGATTAAGGCAATGACTGCCGGTTTTGAAGAGCCTCATGCAGTTTCTGTTTTCATTGGGAATGTAGTTAATTTTGTAACACCCGGTGAAGACAGGCTGTATGGAAATAAAGGATATATGGGGTATCTGTTCAGTATGGGGAACTATCACATCAAGGATAATGTATTGATTAATGATAACTGGTATGAGATAGAGTGGAAAGTCAAGGGCGACAGAAAGACCCCTGCCAGCAGGCTTAACTGGAGTTTTAGAATCGGGGGGAAACTGCATGAAAATACAGAAATCAGAAACATATTATATTTTTCCATAAGGAGGAGCAGGGTTGACTATGAGGCATCTGCCGCCTCAATCTTAAGAAACAGCGGTTTTGAATATACGGTTGATGTCAGCACAAAAAACTATGATGTAATGAGGCACTACTTTTTTGTGGATAAAAAATGGCCATGGAAGAAGATAGGGACTGCCTTTTCAATAGCCCTCGGATTCGTGTGGGAGAGTGATAAGAAATATTCAGGGTCATTAAAAGAAAAGGAAAAGAGAGACGATTTCCAATTTATCCTAAGACCAAACATAAGTTTTTAAAGGAAGTTATAAAAATAGGACGCAGATTTTCGCAGATAAAGGCAGATAAAAATCTGACTTATAATTAATCCTGAAAATCTGCGTTTATCTGCGTCCTATAAGGTTTTTATTCATGCCGCTTTATACAACAGATGCCATAGTTCTAAAGAGCATCAACCTCGGCGAGGCTGACAAGATTGTTACATTCTTCACCCGTAGATACGGCAAAATTCAGGGTGTGGCAAAAGGTGTAAGAAGGACTAAAAGCAGGTTTGGTGCTTCGCTGGAACCTCTCACATATATAAATCTAATCTATTTTGGCAAAGAACATACTAATCTATACAAAATAAATACAAGTGATATATTGGAGCCTTTTAATAAGCTAAAAGAAGATTTTGATAAACTTAAAAAGAGTCTATTTATATGCGATATTGTAAATTCAACCCTTAAAGAATTAGATGTGAATTTAAAAATATTTGAACTTTTCCTTAACACACTTAAGATTATCAACAGGGCAAAAGAGATAGAAAAGGTTGATATTTTATTGGATATATTCAGTTTGAGATTCCTCTCAGCCTCCGGTTTTACTCCCAAATTAAATAACTGCATCTACTGTAATAAAATCCTCTCTTTTAACTCTACACTCCACACTCCGCACTCCGCACTCTCTGAGAGGCTTGGTTTTCACATTTCAAAAGGCGGTGTGGTCTGCAGGGAATGCCTCAACGGCTCGGAAGATGTCGTAAGGATAAACAGCGGCACTATAAATTTTATGAAAAAGGCTCTTACTATTAACATATCAAACCTTGACAGACTAAGTATGCCCCATAAAATGGAAAGGGAATTGCATAAAATAATCTGTGATTATATAAATGTTCATATTGACAGAAAACTAAAATCCTATAATCTTATTGACTTATAAAGCAGCTTATTTCAGACCCCAGTCCAACCTTAGTCCACTTTTGCTCCGTTGTCTTTTTATATTTCTACCTTCGTAAGCCTATTTTGTAATCATTATAATAGCGTAAAAATAATGTCTTTTTCAAATAGCTGCCCTTAAAGAGGAAATTCTGGTATTTGCTTTTCAACTCTTTTTTGAAAGGGATTATTTTTTTCTAACCACTCAAGGGCTTTCACCTTATCCAAATCTGAAAATTTAGCAATGCGTTCAGACTTGTTATCTAAATATAGAGTGAGAGCAAGTGCTCTAAGACGGTCTGATGAAGAATCTGTAAATTTTGCCTCAACAGCATATGCCCATGCAAAGGCAGGATTAAATCGCTGATGGATCTTTGCCCATTCAAGAGCAAGGTTACGATACTCAGCATACCCTGTATCTTCATAGAGCCATTCGCATGCCTCTACAAGCTGATACCACGGAAAGATAGGAAGCGAACCTGTGAATGGTATACGATATAGGGCATTTTTAAGGTAGTAAATTGCCTTTTGATGATCTCCCTGAAGACCATAAAAGAGTGCCTTCGATAGATGAACCTCAAAAAGGTCTCCATATTCACCTTCTGCGGATTTGAATAAATTCTCGACCTCTGATGTTTTTTTATCTTTAGTACCACTCCAGACAAAATAGGGAAGGGCAAAATTGTTCCCGTAACGCATTGACGAGTAATTATATTCCTTTTTAAATATATTAAATGCCATTGGAATATCCCCTTTTCTAAGATAATAATAGCCTTCTGCAAACCATGCTAATCGTGATTTGCCTTCCACAGTAAACTTATTTGGAGGTGGTTTAAATTTTTTAATAGTTTCTTCAATAATATCAGATAGTTCTTTATTTGCCGGTCTATCAATCAGACGACTCATTAAAATATACCTCCCGATATGGTCAGAAGTAATTGCATGTAAGTCTTTCTGTAAGAGCCACTGAATAATCTCTTCCGCTGACTTTGATTCCATTCTGTGTCCTATAAATGCAGCCGGCCATATATCCGGAGAATTGGATTGAATGTCAATGGTATTGAAGATAGCCCATGATTCCTTGTGATATCCCATGAGATGTAGAAGTGTCATATATTCACGGTATCCCTCAGCATTATCGTATCGCTTAATAAGTTCTAAAAAGTGAAAGGCTGCCTTAGGATAATCTCCATTTAAAATAGCCAGAATCCCCGAGCTCGCCATTTCTGCACCTGACCCTGTATTAGAATTTGCTGCAATACGAAAAAGGGGGATTGCTTCATCCACTGCACTGTGTCTCCAAAGCTCAACAGCATATGCAAGAGCATAATTAGACATCTCTACCCTTTTTCTATTTTCCCCTTCTTTAAAGAGTGGATATTTTAGAAAAGTAGCAAGGGCTTTTTTAAAATCTCCCTGTTTTATATATATCTTGCCGAGTTCGAGGTATAACCCCCATGACTCAGGGTTAGCATCAACCATCTCCTCATAATTCTCAATAAGATTGGAGATATTACCTTTTTTCTCCTCTATCTCTAACAGGTAAGTGATTCGCACCGGGTTTCCAATAAAGCGGTGTTTGTTTAAATCCATAAGTGCCTTTGCATCATCATACCTTTTATGATTTATAAGATCTTCATAATAACTCTTGAGAAAATGAAATTTATTGTGTGTATACTTAAGAGATAACGATATGCCTTTGAGTTGCTGAATAATTTTCTTTAGAAAATCTTTTTGTTCTGGTGGTAGAGATGACACATAATTATTGAAAAAATTATCACCCTTAAGTTCTTCACGATCACCTATTTCCGTTTGCCAGAAGGAGCGTCTTGGGTAATCTCCGTCATAATATGGGAATTGATGGGTATAATCGAAAAACACCTGCCCCTGTGACCAGTAATATGCTTTAAAACGAAGTTCATCACGCTTTTTAAGGAGCTTATCATCCTGTTTTTTCCGCCAGAGACCACTTAAAGCAGAACCTCTAAGATAGGTCATTTTAGGATGCCCGTTATAAATAGTTTCAAGTCTGTCTAACTTGTTTAGGGCAACTTCATGCAATGCCTTATTGTAAACTAACAACCTAATGTCTTTTAAAAGATTTGCTTCTCCAATTGCAGCAAGAAGATCTAAATAATCCCTTTCCACAGGATGCCATGCCCCATTCATGCAGCAGAATTTCTCTCTTTGACCTGTCAATAGCCTCCGGTAGTGATTATAAACAGAAAGCTCAATATCTTCCCCTTCCAGAGGGGATTCACCTAACGCCATCCTGCCAATTGCAAGCTCTTTAGCTGTAAAATCAGGGATTGGAAATACCTCATCCAGTTTTTGTTTAACCTCAAGGTTTGATTGTATATCCCACTCATCTTTGTTCTGTAAACGCCGGGTTATAATCATCTCCCAATTAGGTAACCTCTCAGTAATATCTTTATATCCTTCCTTTGATAAAGGCTGCTCATAAGACCAGTTAAGATCATTTAATCCAATTTGTGCCATTAGTTTATGGATGGGCGATTTAATCTCATCAATCCATTTCTTAAGTTCAGGAAGATTACCATTAAGTAGGGCTAAAAATGCCTTTTCTTCAGGGCTTGATGGCTCTCCAAGGGATACTAATGCAGCAGGGCGGCGATGGAGATAAAACAATGCCCGTGCATTCAAAAGAGCATAGTCAGGAGATTTAGGTGAGACTGAACTTAAAGCCACCAGTGAACGCTCAAAGAGATGCTCCATGGCAGTGGACTGTTCGGGATAAAGCATCCCGAGGAGCTGCAAGCCGTAAGCACTTATGATGGGAGAATCTGACCTTTTGTTAATCATATCCAGAATCTTTTCTGGAACAGGTAATTGTTGTTCTTTTTCATATATAGTCACCTCATGCTTCCTTTCCTTAGTTGGTTGCACTAATAACATCGTATACTAATTCTTAATGCTCAGAAATCTAATAACATCGTATACTTAAATTAAGTTTTTCTCTTTTTATAGATAACCAAAGGATTAATAATATGACCATCAATTGGAAAAGAAAAA
>JACQBS010000103.1 GCA_016194325.1 Nitrospinota bacterium
CACTGAGTGCAGCGGCAGACAACAACAAAAAGAGAATAGAATGAGTTCATTGCAAGAAAACAACTAATAAAAAATGCTTTACAAAGCAACCAAGAAAAAATATCCTATTGTAAACTGACTTTTTCTACAGACTCGTTAGCCACGGTTTGGGTAATCTATGTAAGCCGTTATTGATTGTTAAGAGGGGTTGAGCAATATGAAAAAGGATATCAAGCTTCCCGAGACAGAGGAAGGGACAGTTTTATTTAATGTTGACCCTATTATAATAAAACAGCACTATGAGATAGACTATATACACTCTTATGCACAGGATTCACCATTTTTTGCAGGTCTTACAAAGAAGAAACTCCTCGGCAGCAAATGTGCTAAATGTGGTTATACCTATGCCACACCGAGAGGGCACTGTATGGAGTGCGGTGCAAAGACTGAATGGTTTGAACTTCCGCTGAAGGGTAGAGTCCATACCTTCACTACCTGCTATTTCGGTAGCGAGGCATTTTTAAAGGAGACCCCATTTACATTAATCCTCGTAGAGTTTGATGGTGTTAATACATTGTTCCTATCAAGGCTGATTGGTGTTGAGCCTGATCATGTAAACCCCGTTAGAAGCTTACATACAAAAGATGATAAAAGAATCACTCAGTCATACGACCTTCGTAGCCGAGCTTCTAACGGGGTAAAGATAGGGATGAAGGTAAGGGCGAGGTTTTTAAGGAATTGTAAGTTTAAACCTACGGATGTCTATTTTGTTCCTGTATAAGGAAATTATAAAATCTTTATCCGCAGATTTCGCAGATTATCGCAGATTAACCCTTCGACAGGCTCAGGGTGCAGCATGGTGAGCTTGTCGAACCATTTTTAAAATCTGTGTAATCTGCGTAATCTGTGGATGATTAATTCTTTGTTTTCTTTCTCTGTGCCTCTGTGTCTCTGTGGCTTATTAGATTTTTGTCCCTGCATAAAAATGAAAAAACCACTCTGGATTCCTTCTGAGGAAAATATAAAAAAGGCAAACATAATTAGGTTCATCAGCCTTGTCAATAAAAGGTATAGTCTTAAAATTGCTTCCTACGATGGACTCTACAGGTGGTCGGTTGAAAATATAAAGGATTTCTGGAAAGCTATGTGGGAATTTGGTGAGATAAGGGCGTCTCGCGGATTTGATGTTGTAGCGGACGACCCAATCAGATTTCCATGTGCAAGGTGGTTTATTGGTGCAAGACTCAATTTTGCTGAGAACCTTCTTAGGTTTAGAGATGACCATTTAGCCTTTATATTTCGTGGGGAAACCCGAAAGTTAGCCAAAATGACCTATGCAGAGCTATACTCCTCTGTGGCATCTCTTGTTCATCCACTCCGCGAATCAGGGGTTGTTCCCGGAGACCGCATTGCTGCCTATATGCCGAATCTTATGGAAACGGCTATTGCCATGCTTGCCGCTGCAAGCACAGGTGCTGTATGGTCATCCTGTGGAGCCGAGCTTGGACCTGCGGCTGTTTTGGATCGCCTCGGTCAGATTGAACCAAAGATTTTATTCACAGTTGACTGCTATATCTATAAAGGTAAGACCTTTAATCTCCTGCCCAATGTCAAGAGAATCGTCAGCGGATTACCTTCCCTTAAAAAGATTATCGTAATCCCTTATGTGGAAGAAAAACCTGATATTAGTTATATACCCAATTCTATTCTTTATAACGATTTCATATCTCATGAGAGGCAGCCTGAAATTGGATTTGAGCATCTCCCTTTTGAACACCCTCTCTATATCATGTTCTCCTCAGGGACAACAGGTAAGCCAAAGTGTATGGTTCAGGGGGCAGGCGGTGTCCTGATAAATCACCTGAAGGAGCTTTTACTCCATACCGATTTGAAACGCGAAGACAGGATTATATATATAACAACCCCAAGCTGGATGATGTGGAATTGGTTGATAAGCTCTTTGGCGGTAGGGGCTGCTGTAGTATTATACGATGGCAATCCGAGCTACCCTGATTGGGGTGCAATGTGGAGATTGGTTCAGGATGAAGGGATAACCATCTTTGGGTGCAGTGCAAGTTATATCAATTATCTCAGAAGTGTAGGGGCTAAGCCCGGAAATTTTTACGACCTCTCACACTTAAGGGAAATTTCCCAGACCGGTTCGCCTCTTTCAAGAGAGGGGTTTGAATATGTCTACCGTGAGATAAAAGGGGATTTACATTTTAATTCTATATCTGGAGGCACGGATATTAATGGTTGTTTTGCTGCCGGGACACCTATCCAGCCTGTGTATGCCGGAGAGCTGCAGGGTGCTGCTCTTGGGATGAAGGTTAAGGTATATAATGAAAAAGGGAATCCTGTGGTTGACAGGGAAGGAGAGCTTGTTTGTGAAGCCCCATCCCCTTCCATGCCTCTTTATTTCTTGAGCGACCCTGATGGGAAAAGATATAGAGATGCCTACTTCAGTGTCTATCCTGATGTCTGGCGGCACGGTGACTGGATTATAAATCACAGCGACACAGGTGGAATAACCTTTTTGGGACGCTCTGATTTTACATTAAAGCCCTCAGGGGTGCGTATAGGTTCTGCCGAGATATATAATGTGGTGGAGGGATTTGAAGAGATTGCTGACAGCATAGCTGTAGGGCAGGATTGGAAAGGGTACCAACGTATTATCCTCTTTGTCAGGCTTGCCCATGGTCATAGATTAACAGAGGATTTAAAAAATGGAATTAAAAGGGCACTGCGGGAGAGTGCATCCCCAAGGCATATTCCAGCATTAATCATTGAGGTGACGGATATTCCCTATACCTTCAACATGAAAAAGGTTGAGAGTGTGGTCTCAAATGCCATAAACGGCAGGGCGGTTACAAACAGGGATGCCTTGATTAATCCAGAGTCTCTAAGTTTCTACGAAAAAATCCGTCATGAACTTAAAGAGGAATAAAGTGATATGGAATTTGAGCTGACAGAAGAACAGAGGCTGCTCCAGCAGACAGTAAGGGATTTCTCTCAGAGGGTGATTGTTCTGGGTGCAAAGGAGCGGGATATAAAGAGTGAGTTCCCACGAGATGTTATAAAAGAGATGGCGGGGCTGGGATTTATGGGGATGATCATTCCTGAGAGTTATGGTGGTGCAGGTCTTGATTATATAAGCTATACCATTGTCCTTGAAGAGATTGCGAGGGTGGATGGGGCAGTGGCACTATCTGTCTCTGCACATAACTCCCTCTGTACAAATCATATCTACTTATCTGGCACAGAGGAGCAAAGAAGGAGATTTGTAATCCCCCTGGCGAAGGGAGAGAGAATCGGTGCATGGGGATTAACAGAAGCAGGTTCAGGAAGTGATGCAGCCGGTTTACAGACAACAGCATTTCTAAGAGAGGGCAAATGGGTATTGAATGGGGAGAAGGTACTTATTACTCATGGCTCGGTGGCAGATACTTATGTAATAATGGCATCCACAGATAGAACGAAGGGTAAGAAGGGTATCTCTGCCTTTATCGTAGAAAAGGGGATACCTAATTTTAAAGTAGGAAGGGTGGAGGATAAGTTAGGGATGAGGGGGAGTGATACCGCCTCCCTAATCTTTGAGGATTGCATCATACCGGAGGAAAGCCTTCTGGGAAAAGTAAATGAAGGATTTATAGATGCATTGAAGATTTTAGAAGGGGGAAGGATAGGTATGGGGGCAATCGCAGTGGGGATAGGTCGTGGGGCATTAGAGGAGGGGCTTAGGTATGCAAAGGAGAGGAGGCAGTTTGGTCAGCCCATTGCAAATTTTCAGGCAATCCAGTGGATGTTTGCTGATACGGCTACTGAGCTTGATGCTGCAAGGCTTTTAGTTTACCAGGCAGCTTTTCTAAAGGAGCGGGGATTGCGATACACAAAGGAGGCATCTATGGCGAAGCTCTTTGCATCGGAGGCAGCAATGCGGGCAACAATGAAGGGTATTCAGATACATGGCGGTTATGGATATACAAAAGAATTTCCTGTGGAGAGATACTTCAGGGATGCAAAACTCTGTGAGATTGGTGAGGGGACATCTGAGATACAGAGGATGATTATTGCAAGGGAGACGATCAGGACAGACCCTTAATAAATTCCACAATCCCTTTCAACTCTGTCCCGGGTAGAAAGACCTCTTTTATACCCATTTCTTTTAATTTAGGGATATCCCCGTCAGGGATGATACCTCCTGCAAATACGGGGATATTTTTTCCTCTCTCATTCAGCAGCTCAAAGACCCTTTGAAATATGAGATTATGTGCCCCTGTCATGGAGCTGATACCTATAACATCAACCTTCTCATTTATAGCAGTATTCACAATCTCTTCAGGGGTTTTATGGAGACCTATATAGATTACCTCAATCCCCTCATTTGTCAGGGCATCCCTTATCACCTTTACTCCCCTGTCATGACCATCAAGCCCAATCTTTGCAAGGAGAACCTTCATAGAAAATTATAAAATTTAACCACAGATTTCACAGATTTTCACAGAAATGTCATTCTGAGGGCGAAGCCCGAAGAATCCAAAACCGAGATTCTTCGCTTTGCTCAGAATGACAGCAATGCTGTCATCTGTGTGAATCTGTGTTCATCTGTGGTTTCATTAAGTTTTTTTTATTACACAATCGGCTCCTTATACTCACCGAATATCTCCTTCAACACATCACATATCTCACCAATAGTTGCGTAAGACTTAACCGCTTCTATAATAAATGGCATAAGGTTTTCATCTCCTTTAGCCGCTCGTTTCAAATCATGTAAGGTACGGCTCAATCTCTTTTTATCTCTATTTCCTTTTATATCCTTAAGCCTCTGTATCTGTTTTTTCTCCACATCTGGATTCGTTTTAAATACCTCAACAGGAGCCTTTTCTTCTTCAATAAAATCATTCACTCCAACGATTATCCTCTCCTTACTATCTATCTCTTTTTGATATGAGTAAGCAGACTCCTTTATCTCCTTCTGGGGGAACCCCTTTTCAATGGCAGATACCATTCCCCCCATATCATCTAATTTTTTAAAATATTCATATACAGCATCCTCCATTTTGTTTGTCAAGTTTTCAATATAATATGAACCACCCAATGGGTCTACAGTATTTGCAACACCACTCTCATGGGCAATAATCTGCTGGGTGCGGAGTGCAATCCTTACAGCCTCTTCGGTTGGTATAGCGTAGGTCTCATCCATGGAATCGGTATGGAGTGACTGTGTCCCGCCGAGGACAGCAGATAGTGCCTGAAGTGTAACCCTCACGATATTATTATATGGCTGTTGTGCTGTGAGTGAGCAGCCTGCTGTCTGTGTATGAAATCTTAATAACATTGTTCTCTCGTCTTTCGGGTTGTATCTCTTCTTCATCTCTCTATACCATATCCTCCGAGCAGCACGGAACTTGGCTATCTCTTCAAAAAAGTCATTGTGGGAGTTAAAGAAAAAGGATAATCTTGGTGCAAACTCATCTATTGATAGACCTCTTTTTATTACCTCCTCCACATAGGTCAATCCATCATAAAGGGTAAAGGCAAGCTCCTGAACTGCTGTTGAGCCAGCCTCCCTTATATGGTATCCGCTTATGCTTACAGGATGCCATTTAGGGAGATTTCTGGCACAGTATATAATTGTGTCTGTGATGAGTCTTAAAGATGGTTCAGGAGGGAATATCCACTCCTTTTGTGCAGTGTATTCTTTTAATATGTCATTCTGGATTGTCCCTCCTAATTTATTCAGAGGGATTCCCCTTTTGTCGGCTACAGCAATATACATTGACAGGAGAATAGCAGCAGGGGCATTTATTGTCATTGAAACCGTTACCTCATTTAGAGGGATATCATCAAAGAGAATCTCCATATCAGCTATCGTATCTATAGCAACACCACATACACCCACCTCGCCGGCAGCCCTATAATTATCTGAGTCATAGCCCATAAGGGTCGGCATGTCAAAGGCGGTGGATAGCCCTGTCTCACCATGCTTTAAAAGGTATTTAAACCTTTTGTTTGTATCCTCAGCAGTTCCGAATCCTGAAAACTGCCTCATCGTCCACAGACGCCCCCTGTACATGGTTGGATGTATGCCTCTGGTAAATGGAAACTCACCTGGAAGTCCTATATCCTTTGAGTAATCTATATCTTTAATATCTTCAGGTGTATAGACATTCTTTATCTCCATATTAGAAAGATTTGTGAATCTGGATTTTCTTTCTTTCATAACTAATACTTTTGCCACAGAGGCACGGAGACACAGAGAAAAAATAATATAAAGAAGCTATGAAGTTTAGAAGATAAGAATCTCTTAACTTCTTAACCTCTTAGTTTCTCATTTTCTGTTTTTTAAATCTCTGTGCCTCTGTGTCTCTGTGGCTAATCAGGTTTTTGTTCTTTTAACAGTTCCTTTGCAATGGTTAATCTCTGAATCTCTGATGTTCCCTCATAGAGGGTTGTAACTCTGGCATCTCTGTAATATCTCTCCAGAGGAAAATCCTTTGTGTAGCCATAGCCGCCGTGAATCTGGAGTGCCCTGTAGGCACACTTGTTAGCAGTCTCTGAGGCATATAGCTTCGCCATTGATGCCTCCTTTACAAACTTAAGCCCCTTATCCTTCATATATGCAGCCCTGTAAGTAAGAAGCCTTGCTGCCTCAATCTCCATTGCCATATCGGCAATCATAAATTGAATTGCCTGTAACTGTGCAATTGGTTTACCAAATTGAACCCTTTTTACGGAATATTTAGTAGCCTCATCAAGACATGCCTGTGCAATTCCAACTGATTGTGCTGCAATTCCAATCCTCCCCATATCAAGGGTATTCATCGCTATCTTAAACCCATCCCCCTCTTGACCGAGCAGATTTTCCTTCGGGATACGGCACCTCTCAAAGATTAACTCTACTGTCTCCGAGCCTTTAATCCCCAATTTCTCCTCCACCCTTCCAATGGATAGTCCGGGAGTTTTCTTTTCAACAATAAAGGCGCTTATTCCTCTATGCCCCTTGCTTGCATCCGTTACTGCAAATACTATAACTACCTGTGCCCTCTTGCCATTGGAGACAAAGAGTTTTGAGCCATTAAGGATATAGCCATCACCTTCCCCCTTAACAAAGGGGGTTAGGGGGTTGTTAGATAATCCTTCCTTATTTTCTTTGACGGCAGAGGTCTTTATGGCTGGGACATCAGAGCCTGCCCCTGCCTCTGTAAGTGCAAAACAGCCGAGTATTTCACCTTTTGCCAGATGTGTTAAAAACCTTCTCTTCTGTTCTTCTGTCCCATAGCGAAAGATAGGCTCACAGACAAGGGAATTATTTACTGTTACAATAGTAGATGTGGAGGCACAAGCACTTGCAATCTCTTCCATGGCAATGACATAACAGACAGTATCCATCCCTCCGCCACCATATTCCTCCGGGGTTGTAATCCCCATAAGCCCAAGTCCTGCTATTTCCTCTATTAAAGAAGAAGGGACATCGCCGGTTGCATCTATCTTCTCTGACAGAGGTCTTACCTTATCACTGGCAAACTTCCTTGTCAGTTGCTGTATCATCTTCTGTTCTTCAGTGAGATAAAAATTCATAATATACAAGGAAAATTTAGCCACGAATGGACACGAATTAATAGGCAGTAGATTTTTTTACTGCTTACTGCCTACTGCTTTTTTATTACCTTGTAACCCTTCTCGTCCTTTTGTATGTATCCCCATGGGATTTCATCCTCATGCTCCCATACTAAGAGATAATTATAGCAGTATGCCTCATCCAGTAATATCACTTTTTTATTAATAACCTCCAATGGATATAGGTCCCATCCCATTGTCCAGTTGGGCTTTAGATGGGCTGTGGTTGGAATGAGGTCTCCAAGATAGACACCCTTATTCCCTTCCGATTCAAAAAACACAATCTGATGCCCCTCACAATGTCCCCCTGTCCTCTCCACAGATATACCCGATATAATCTCTTCTCTCCCATCTACAAATTTGAGTAACCCTGCCTCTTTAAGTGGGATAAAATCCTCCTTTAGATAGGATGATCTTGACCTTATAGTTGTATTATTGGCATCCTCCCAGTCTTTCCTCTGAACTATGTGGATGGCATTTGGGAAGGTTGGCTTTAAGATACCTCTTGAGTCAATATATGTGCAGCCCCCGCAGTGGTCAAGATGGAGATGTGTAAGAATTACATAATCAATATCTTCAGGTTTTAAATCTAAGTCTCTTAGTTGTTCTATGAAAGACCTCGTCCTTCTAATATCGTATAACTCAATATCCTTTTCATCAACCTTTGTCCCAACGCCTGTGTCAATTATAATGTTTTTTTTATGATGTTTTATCAGGAGCGAATTTAGCCCCAGTCTTATTCTGTTCAGCTTGTCTGAGGGCTTTAACTTTTCCCAAAGGGTCTTTGGCACTACGCCAAACATACTCCCACCATCCAGACTGAACTCACCGTCACTTATAATATGAAGCTCCATCTGACCGAATTTCATTTTAGGGAATTATAAAAATCTTTAGCCACTAATGAACACGAATTAACACTAATTTTTAAAAAATCTTTTCTTTAACTCGTAAATATTCGTGCAAATTCGTGGTTAAAATTATATCTTTGTCCATGTTTTTCCTGGTTCATATCTCAAAAGCTTATAAAGTTCCTCCCGTGTCTGCATCCTGTCAATAAACCCCTTCTGTGTGCCGCTTTTCTTTAATTCTGTCAATGCCTCCTCCATTGACTTCATAGCTACCCTGAAGGCGGTCAGTGGAAAGATGACAATGGAGTAACCTATATCTTCAAACTCTCTAACAGATATATATGGGGTTTTACCGAACTCGGTCATATTAGCCATTAAGGGAATACCCTTTACCTCTTTTGCAAATATCTCAAACTCCGTCTCCGATTCCAGTGCCTCGGGGAATATTACATCTGCACCTGCCTTTATGTATCGGTTTGCCCTTTCTATTGCATCCTCAAGACTATTAACTGCCCTTGAATCTGTCCTAACTATAATCAGAAAATCAGGGTTCTCTCTGGCATCACAGGCTATCCTTATTTTTTCTTCCATGTCTTGAGCAGGAATTACCTTTTTCCCCGGAAGGTGACCACATCTCTTTGGGAATTCCTGATCCTCTATGTGTATACCTGCAACTCCCACACTCTCAAATGCCCTCACTGTCCTTGCAATATTCGGTAAATCCCCGAAACCTGTATCTGCATCTGCTATGGCAGGGATATTTACCGCATTTGCGATATACCCTGACTGCTGAACCATCTCTGTCATAGTTAATAAACCGATATCAGGGACACCTGCCATACCGTTAGATAAACCTGCACCTGAGATATAGACCGCCTCAAAACCGATTTTTTCTATGAGAAGGGCTGTAGCAGCATTAAATGCCCCTGACATAACTACTGTACCCTTTTTGAGGAGTTGTCTGAAAATGGCAGGCTTTGAATTGGCATTCATAATCTTAAAAATTAAAGTTCTCCTTTCCTATAACTATACCTTCAATATGCAATATACTACTTCATAAGTATTTTGGTTTAAATATAAATGAATATCTTTTTCATTTACTTTAATCTTTTACAATGGCAGATAACTTTTACGCTGTAAGTGCTTATACTGTGTAATGTGAAGTTGCGCCCCTGCCTTTTATAAACGGGTTTTTTAATACCGTTCTTTTTGTTTTCTTGGTTCATTTAAATTGCCAGTGAAATTTTGCTTACCATGAATTAGTGCAAGAACTTGCACACCGTTTGGAAGCACTTCGTAGATAAGGCGGTAAGAATAAATAAAGAGTTCCCTAATATTAGGCTCGTTTATTTCCGGGACAATCCTTCCAATTTCAGGGAAATATTTTAACCTTTCGGATTTATCAACGATATCTTGTGATACTTTCTGGGCGTAATATTTGGAGTCCCTGGCAATGTAGTCATGAATGTCTTTTAAATCAAATTTTGCAGGGGTAGTCCACTTTACCACGATTGCATCTCTTTCTTTAGGTCTTCTATGGATATAATTTCGCCTCGTTCAGCGGCTTCTTTACCTTTTTTGATCTTGTCAATTACGTAAAGCTCATACATTATGTCGTCAATGCTTGCTGATTCGGGCAATTTGGAAATCGCATTGATTACCTCATGCTTCAGAGTCTCCATTTATAGCACCTCCTTTACTAAACACTATATAGTTATTTTACCATTTTTACAACGATTTTCAGGGGATGCAATTTCACATAATGTTTCCGCATAACCGTCTGGTAAAGGAGCGCAGCAGAATTATCAGTCCGAGTTAATGCTGATGTTATGCAAATATTTTCACTCTTGACAAAATTTTAAGAGATGTCGAGGCATTTGGATCAAAAATCGGGAAATCGCTTGGTGATTTAGCATAAGCGACCGATTTTACCATTAAATTCCTGTTAATTTCTTTGACCCTACAGCGTGGGATCAAATTTCGTCCGAAGAGTCGGAAAAAATGGTGTTCTATCAAATGAGCAAAACGATATATTAAGAACATGAATTAAGGTGGACAATTTTAATGTTTTAAAAATGATTTTAATAAAGTATCATTTGTCGATTGTAACTTAAATGTATCTCTATTATCAATATCTACTCCAGATTTATCTACAATCTTTGTAATCTTCTTGAAAAGTTCCATACTGGATGTAGTTGTTTTAAGTTCATTAATAATGGTATTACAGTAATCCTCAATTTTGCCAGAATTGAGTGGTGGTTTGGAGATGTTCTTAATAACGTACGGAAGAATCATAAGTAAATGATATCTACATTTCTTATACTTAGGATCAAGATCCTTATATTTAAATAATTGATCCAATCTAAAATATGCTAATGCAGTAGTATAATATATGATTGGTTTATGATCTGCTAAGAATATTTTTTCGCCAAGATATTTTATTATCCTTCCATAAAAACGAGAAACTAAATGTGGTTCACCTATAAACATTGCTGCAAATGATTTAATTTGGATAGGGATTGTAACTATTCTTGTTTTAATAACAGAAGGATTATTGCTAAATTGTTTAGATCTTCTTTCGTAAAATAATTGTAAATCATCCTTTGTTGTTTGGTAGTAAAGCTCTAGAGATTTTTGAAAATCAGATAAAGCTTCTAATTCTTCAGGTTTAACCTGAGTCTGATTGTTAGTTGGTTGCACTAATAACATCGTATACTAATTCTTAATGCTCAGAAATCTAATAACATCGTATACTTAAATTAAGTTTTTCTCTTTTTATAGATAACCAAAGGATTAATAATATGACCATCAATTGGAAAAGAAAAA
>JACQBS010000104.1 GCA_016194325.1 Nitrospinota bacterium
TATCTCTGCTAATATATCCTTCCCCATATGTTTTGTATGTTCCATGAGAAAATCCTCTTCAAAAAAGTTTAATAATAACCTATCATATCACATAGTCAATTTCAACTGGTTTTGATTTTGCAGGGACACAGGGACATGGGGACTTAAAATATCATTTATAGTTGTCTGTTTTCTGTCTCTCCATCTCCCACATCTTTGTATATTTTATGAATACATGGTAGGAAGACAGGATTGATACAATAAGGCCGGGGAGGTCATCTAAAAAACCTCTTTTTAATATATACATTTTAAAAAAGTTAAATGGTGGCCTAAAGAGTATGGATAAGATACCTGTCCTATTGCCCTTTTTAAAATTTTCACTTGCTGAAATGGATGTAAAACTGTTAATTGTTTTTAGATGAGAAGATATGGTCGGAAAAGAATAGTGAAGAATATCCCCTTTGAGATAACCGACCTTTCCATCTACCTTCACAGATTCGTGTATGGCTGTTCCTTCTGTCCCTTCCCATCTTCCCTTATCTTTTTTAAATAGCCTTATCTTGTAATCAGGATACCACCCGCAGTGAAGAATCCATTTTTTTACATAAAATGTCTTCCTCGGTATATAATATCCATCGTATTTAAGATTGCCACTTAGTAATCCTTTGATTTCCTCTCTCAATTCATCTGAAATCCTCTCATCAGCATCTATACTCAATACCCAGTTATGAGAAGCCTTGCTCAAAGCAAGATTTTTCTGTTCAACAAATCCGGGCCATTTATTTTGATAAACATTATCTGTATATTCCCTGCAGATTTCTAAAGTCTTATCAGTGCTGAATGAATCAATGACTACAATCTCATCAGCCCACTTTACACTCTCAAGACAATCCCTTATATTCTTCTCTTCATTGAATGTGATTATAGTTACAGATAGCTTTTCCATCGCACTATTCTAAAGAAACTTACCTTAAAGAACAATAAAAAAACTATGCTATAATAAAAAAATGAGTAAAGACTTGAAAAAAATCGGCATGGTGAGTCTTGGCTGCCCAAAGAATACGGTTGATAGTGAGATTGTATTAGGGAGCCTAACAGATAAGGGTTACTCTGTTACATCCGATGAAGGAGATGCGGATGTGATAATTGTCAACACCTGCGGCTTCATTGATTCTGCAAAGGAGGAGTCAATAGATGCCATATTGGAAATGGCTGAATATAAAAGAAAGGGTAACTGCCAGAAATTGGTTGTTATGGGCTGTCTGTCACAGAGATATAAGGATGAACTGCTTAAAGAGATACCTGAGATTGACTATCTTGTAGGTGCCGGGGATTTTAAGGGTGTGGCAGAGATGATAGAATCTAAAAATGGTATTAAGAAATCAAAGGTCAGAGAGCCTGTTTTTGATTTTAATGAAAATACACATAGAGTTTTAACCACACCCCGCTACACTGCCTATGTAAAAATTGCTGAGGGATGTTCAAATAGGTGCTCATTTTGTATTATTCCAAAAATCCGTGGACCATTTAAGAGCCGAAATGTAGATTCAATTGTAAGGGAGGCAGAGATACTATCAGATAAAGGTGTGAAGGAGCTAAATCTCATTTCTCAGGATACTACTATGTTTGGTGCAGATACAGGACTTAAGAATGGGCTGTCAGAATTGCTTAAGAGGTTGATTAAGATTGATGGAGTGAGATGGATACGGCTTTTATACTGTTACCCGACATTTTTAAATGACGACATTATAGAAATAATGAAAAATGAGGAAAAGATATGTAAATATTTAGACCTCCCTTTACAGCACAGCCACGATGATATTTTAAAGGCAATGATGAGACAGGAGAGAGAGGGAGAGATAAGGGATTTGATATATAAGATAAGAGATGCCATTCCAGATATTGCAATCAGGACAGCATTTATTGTTGGCTTCCCTGGTGAGACAGACAGGCATTTTGAGCATCTTTCAAGCTTTGTAAAGGAAATGAAGTTTGAGCACCTTGGTGTATTTACATATTCGCCAGAGGAAGGGACAAAGGCTGCCGAAATACCGAATCATGTTTTAGAAGATGTGAAAAATAAAAGGAAAGATGCAATAATGGAGATTCAGAAGAGAGTATCGCTTGAGAAAAATAAAAAGTTTATTGGCACTACTCAAGATGTGATTGTAGAGGAGACAACCGGTAGTGATGAATTTCTGATAAGCGGGAGGATGCAGACCCAGGCACCGGAGATTGATGGTGTTGTTTATATAGAGAAGAGTGAGGTAAGGGCAGGGGATATTCTGCCAGTAAAGATTACAAAGGCAATGGAGTATGACCTGATAGGAGAAGCGGTAAACAAAGTATCAGAGTATCAGAGGGTCAAAGTAAAAGAACTCTGACACTATGACACTTTGACGCTCTGATACTTTTTATGAAGGTTCTTTTATACTATTCGGGTCTTGTTTTACAGACAATGGGGTTTGCCACGATGTTGTATGTCTTTATGCTGTTTTTTGGTAATACGAGAATGGGGGCACTTCTCAATCTAAGTCTCGTTGGCATTGTGGAGTTTTATGTAGGTAATTATCTTGCAAAATTGTCCCGAATCAAGTGAGGGATTAACCCAAAAAATGTGTGAAATCACAGGTAAACACAGATTAACACAGGTTATTCAATGAATTAGAAAAAGATATAATAAGTTTTTGTTTTATCAGTGGTTACCTGTGTTTATCTGTGGTTAATGCATAATCTGAGATTAATTGGAGGTTGTTGTGGCTAAAACTGATTTTATTGTTGTATTCGTTACCGCCAGTTCTATTGAAGAGGCAGAAAAGATTGGCAGGGGGCTTGTAGAGGAGAAACTTGCTGCATGTGCAAATATTTTGCAGCAGTTAAAATCCATATATTTCTGGGAAGGGAAACTTTGTCAGGAGAATGAGGTGCTTATGATTGTGAAGAGCAGGGGAGGGCTTTTTAAAAAATTAACAGCTTATGTAAAGAAAAATCACAGTTATAAAGTCCCTGAGATTATTGCCATCCCCATTGTTGACGGCTCACCTGATTATATATCATGGCTTAATGAATCATGTGACCCCCACACCTATTTCCAATGATTATCGATGCCCATTCAGGAAGGTTCAACTCTCGCAGGAATAGGTGTGGGGGTAAATAGGAGGATTAATAAAAATGACACAGGCAACTGAACGAAGAAAGACTGATAGAAGAAATGGGAGTGAGAGGAGGATAAATGTAGACCCGAAATATAAGGCATCGGGGAAGGAGAAGAGGGTATTTCAAGCCAGAAGGAAGGGCATGAGGAGAAGGAGTGCTTCTGCCTTTGTGACATGCAGGGAGTGCGGGAGTCTTTTCTTAATTTCAAAGGATGAATTTTACAAATTAACTCATGAAGGTAAGCCTGTCTTATGTCCCAAGGGATGCAAAAAGGATAATGCAAAAGTTGCAAAGACGGCATTGTTCATGGTTGAGAGGGAGAAAAAATAACAGTCTGCAGCCTCTTTCTTGAGAGCAGGACAGAAATACCGAATAGAAGTGATAGTATGCCTGTTATTATGAAGTTTATATGATAGCCGTAGATTCCGTTTAAAACCCCGCAGGTTGTTGCACCAAGGAATATAGACCCCATTCTGAAACCCTGAACTATTCCTACCCCGCCGCCCATATATATTTCCTTGAAAACAATGGATGTGAGTATTCCATTGCAGAGGACTGTAAAAGAATCGCCGACAGTGTGAAGCAGCCGTATTGTAAGAACATCCCGAAATCCATGAGTATATGCAGTGGCAACCTGAAAAACACCTGATATAATCATTCCAGTCCATATAAGCATCACGATATTTTTATCATTATCAAAGACCCTTCCTGATATGTATATTAAAAATCCGACCCATAATCCGACACATGCAAATATAATTCCGATAGCTTTATCTTGCAGATTAAGGTTCATTTTAAGAAACAGACTTAATGAAGACTGCTCTGCACCAAGGTGTATGCCTACCACAGATACGGAAAGAAGGAGGAAGATTATCTTGTATTGCTTAAAGATTGATGTATAATCTGACAACTTTAAACTCTCTGCCTTTTCTGCTTTTGATATGCATTTCTCCTTCATGAAAAATGAAAAGATTAGGAGGATGGATATACCTATAAGTCCGGCAGCAAATACCGATTTCATATCTGACCAGTGTAATAAATAGCCTGCGGATAATGGTCCTAACGAATAACCGGTTGAAGAGCTAAGAAAGAAAGAACCTATTCTACTGCTCCTCCCCTTTTCTTCAAGTCCCTTGTAGAATGAGGTGCTTAATCCGATGTTTATGAGTGTTGAACCTAAACCTCCGATAAGAGTAAATATGAATAAATTTAATAACGAGTTAGATATTATTAAGCCAACCAGATATATAATAAAAAGTAAAATACCGAATCTTACGATAGAATATGTTGATAGTCGGTCTGATGCAAAACCGGCAGGGATAATGCTGATGGATGAAGAGGCAGCGAACGCACCTACAAGAAAGCCTACACCTTTATCAGAAATTGAAATGGATTTAAAATAGATAGGGAGAAATGATTCCACCATCCAGAGGGAGTAGAAGTAAAGGAAATAGCTGAAATTTAAGAGCAGGGTCATCTTACGAATTACGATTAGGAATCTTTTCTCTCCAGTAATTGAGAATGTCGTTAAGGGTTTTTTCAAATTGGATTATGGGTTTCCAGCCGGTTGATGCTTTAAATTTACTGCAGTCACCTCTTATTGTTGTAATATCTGTTGACCTTAATTTTGTTTTATCCTCTCTTATCTCAACAGACAGCCTGGAAAATTTTAAAAGTGTATCAAGAATCCAGCGTATAGAATAAGACCTCTCTGAACAAATATTATATGCTTCACCGCTTGCCCCATTTTCAATTGCAAGTTTATATGCAAGTACCATATCTCGGACATCAGTAAAATCTCTCTGAATATAAAGATTGCCTGTATAAACTACAGGTTCTCTTACCCCTGACTCAATCTCTGCAATCTGTCTTGCAAAGTCCGAGCATACATAGATTGATTTTTGGCCTGGCCCTGTATGATTAAACGGTCTAACCCTCACTATATTCATGCTATATCTCTTGACATAGGAATAGGATAAAAGGTCTGCTGCTGTTTTACTTACAGCATAAGGGCTTAAGGGTGCGAGCGGAAAATCTTCTTTGGCAGGTGTGCTTTCTGATAGAACACCATATTCATCTGCTGAGCCTACAAACAATATTTTTGAATTCAGCCCAGAATCTCTTACTGCATCCAAAAGATTCATTGTCCCGTAGAAATTTATATCATAGGTTATTTTTGGATTTTTTAAAGAGTCAGGGGGATATGATACGGCAGAAAGATGGTATATCTGCTGCGGTTTTACTTCTGATACGATATTTTTGATATTGTCAGCATCCCTTATGTCGCATTTGAATATCCTTACCTTTTCAAAAATCAAATCTTTTGAGGAAAAGGCTGTTCCAGATACATCACACCCCTCTTTTATGAAAAGCTCAGACAGGTGATGACCGACAAAACCTGTAATGCCTGTAATGAGAATACGCATAGATAAGAGTCTAAAAGTCTAAAAGTCTAAGAGTCTAAGAGGTTTTATATTTTTAGACTATTAGTCTCTTAGACTGTTTTTTACTTTTTCAGTCTATCCAAATCTGCCTCTACCATCATCTCTATTAATTCCTGAAATGATACCTGAGGCTCCCATCCCAATTCCTTCTTTGCCTTTGAATGGTCACCAACAAGATGGTCTACCTCTGCCGGACGCAAAAGTGCAGGGTCTATCACAACATAATCCTTCCATTTGAGTCCAAGGTGGCCGAATGAAATCTCAACCAATTCCTGAACTGAATGCTCTTTTCCTGTAGCGATGACATAATCTGACGGCTCTTTCTGTTGAAGCATAAGCCACATTGCCCTTATATAATCTTTTGCATATCCCCAGTCCCTTTTTGCCTCAAGATTGCCGAGCCTGAGTTCCTTTGCCAGTCCAAGTTTTATCTTGGCTGCACCCTCTGTTACTTTTCTTGTAACAAACTCCCGACCCCTTCGTGGAGATTCGTGATTGAAGAGTATGCCTGAACAGGCAAATATATTGTAACTCTCCCGATAGTTCACAGTTATCCAGTGTCCATAGACCTTTGCAACACCGTATGGACTTCGGGGATAAAAGGGGGTCTTTTCGGTCTGAGGCATCTGCTGAACCTTTCCAAACATCTCACTGCTGCTCGCCTGATAAAATTTTATTTTTTTATTTATATGTCTTATCGCCTCAAGCATCCTCGTAACCCCCAGGGCTGTGAATTCTCCGGTAAGGATGGGCTGGGTCCATGATGTAGGGACGAAGGACTGTGCAGCAAGATTATATATCTCATCCGGCTCGGATTCCTTTATGGCATCAATTATGGATAATTGGTCAAGCAGGTCAGCCTGCTTTAACTCAATCCTACCCTTGATATGGTCTATCCTTTCAAAGCTCTCGGTTGAAGCCCTTCTTACCATGCCGGCAACCTTGTAGCCTTTATCCAGTAAAAATTCCGCCAGATATGAGCCATCCTGTCCTGTGATGCCTGTAATGAGTGCCTTTTTCATGTATCCTCCAATTTTTTATAAGGCAAAGAACTTATAAAAATTAGCCACAGAGGGCACAGACTCATTAAAAACAGTTCAAACGGCTTAAACGGTTTAAACCGCTTTTAAAATCTCTGTGTTCTCTGTGGCTGTTGAGTTTTTGTTCTGCCTTGACTTTGAGGGATTTATTGTATTAGATTATCCATACAAAGACAAGTTAAAATGATTTATGAAGAAGAACATAAGCTATTTTCTCATACTCCTGTCATTGCTTTTCCTCCAGATACCATCTTACCCTGAACTTGTTTCAGGGGAAGTTCGGCATGCCATAGTTTTAAAAGTTGACGGTGTAATAAATCCAGTTTCTGCTGAGTATATTATCAATGGCATAAAAGAGGCATCAATAAGCAATGCAGAGCTTTTAATCATACAGCTTGATACACCCGGTGGTCTTGACACATCAATGAGGATGATAATAAAAGAGATGATGGCATCAGGTGTTCCGATAGTCGTCTATGTTTCCCCAAGCGGCTCAAGGGCAGCATCTGCAGGTGCATTTATAACTATTGCAGCCCATATAGCTGCTATGTCACCAGGGACAAATATTGGTGCAGCCCATCCCGTTAATATGGGGGCGAAGATGGACAGGGAGATGTCAAAAAAAGTTGAAAATGATGCGGCAGCTTATATTGTTTCTCTTGCAAAAAAAAGGGGTAGGAATGAGACTTGGGCTGAGAAGGCAGTAAGAAAGAGTGTCTCTATTTCTGAGGATGAGGCTAAGAAGGAGAATGTAATAGATATAGTAAGTGAGAATATAAATTTACTCTTAAAAGAGATAAATGGCAGAAAGGTAGAAGTTGAAGGAGGGGCAAAGAGTATAAATACAGAGGGGATAAAATTGAAATATGTTGAGATGAGCCTAAGGCAGAGGATCCTTGATACACTCTCAAATCCGAATATTGCATATATGCTTATGCTCCTTGGTTTTTATGGACTCTTTTTTGAACTCTCAAACCCCGGAGCGATATTGCCTGGGATAGTTGGTGCTATTTCACTCATACTGGCATTTTATTCACTACAGGCACTCTCTGTAAATTATGCAGGGTTATTACTAATATTACTTAGTATCATCCTATTTATTCTTGAAATAAAGGTGGTTAGTTATGGTGCCCTTACACTTGGCGGGATTATATCTTTAGTCCTTGGCTCAATTATGCTGATTGAATCTCCTGCTCCATATATGAAAATCTCCCTGTATCTGATTCTGCCTGCTGCTGCAGGGACTGCAGCCTTTTTCCTGTTTCTGGTAGGTGCAGGTATAAAGGTACAGCGGAAAAAACCAACAACTGGAAAGGAGGGACTGGTAGGAGAAGTGGGTATTACTCAATCAGATATAATGGGTTCGGCAGGCTCACCAGGAGATGGCAAGGTTTTTGTCCACGGTGAATTATGGGATGCCCACAGCAGTGATGAAATCAAAAGCGGGAGTGAAGTTATAGTAACAGGAGTGGAGGGATTGAAGTTAATAGTAAAAGGCAAAACGGTTTAAACCGGTTAAACTGTTTGAACCGATTAAACGGTTTATAAGGAGGTCAAAATGGGTGGAATACCAATATTTATTATAGTCATTGCCTTTTTAATATTGTCAGCGATAAGGGTATTAAAGGAATATGAAAGGGGTGTAATTTTCAGGCTCGGTAGATTTTTAAGTACGAAGGGTCCTGGATTGATTATTGTATGGCCTGGGATTGATAAAATGGTGAAGGTTAGCTTAAGGTTGATAGCTCTGGATGTCCCACCACAGGATATAATAACAAGAGACAATGTATCGGTGAAGGTAAATGCAGTTGTGTATTTCAGGGTCATCAATCCAGAGAAGGCTGTAATTGAGGTTGAAGACTACCTTTACGCAACATCTCAGTTGTCCCAGACAACATTAAGGAGCATCCTTGGTGCCGCAGATATGGATGAGCTGCTCTCTGCGAGAGATAAGATAAATGCAAATCTTCAGATAATACTTGATAAACGTACTGACCCGTGGGGTATAAAGGTAACAAATGTGGAGGTAAAGCATGTGGATTTGCCTCAGGAGATGCAGAGGGCGATGGCTAAGCAGGCTGAGGCAGAGAGGGAGAGGAGGGCAAAGGTGATAAATGCAGAGGGTGAATATCAGGCGGCACAGAAACTAACAGATGCCGCAGCGATAATAGCCACACAGCCTTCAGCATTACAGCTTAGATACTTACAGACACTCCGTGAGATTGCATCAGAAAATGCCACAACAACCATATTTCCGATTCCAATAGATTTGTTTGAGCCGTTTTTGAGGATGAGGGAGAAAAAAGCAGATTAAAATGCTGTTATGAGTGTCCTTGACTTCAGATAAATATTTAAGTTTTATAATCCACTTACCGATAAATAAACTGTAATGAGTATGATAACTTAAGAAAAGGAGGTGAGTTTTATGAAGGTAGGTGGAGTTGGAGCGATTCATCCCAGGCCGATAAGACATCCCCGTCCAGTAAGACATCCGGGTAAAAGATAAAGGTTGTATAATTTCAGGATTAGCAGAGTTCAGGAGATAATAACCCCTTACTTAATGGAGGAGATGCAATGAAAATTGACGGAGCGTCGTTGACAAATGCAGCACAGTCCCAGAATGTAAAGAAACCCTTAAAAGCCATGCCGAATGTAAATGCGGCAACAGCTAAAGATGCCGACGGAGATAACGATGTGGAGTCTAAAGAGTCTGCATCACCCCAGAAATCGGAAAGTTCAAAAGGAGGGGTCTCAACTCTGATAGATGTAAAGGCTTAACAAACTCACTTTGATAGCCGCACCTTTATGGTTGCGTGAATTTTACGCAGGCATAAAGCCTGCGGCTACCACATTGCGTAATGAAAGTTTATCCTACCCCCGGTAATCTGAGGGTAGGTTTTTTATTGCCTTACTTCTTTGTCTTTGTTTCTGTTGCCTTTTCAGCTGGTTTTTCTTCAGGCTTTTCGGCTGGCTTCTCAGCCGGCTTTTCAGCGGGCTTCTCTACCTTCTTTGACTTTTCTACCTTGCTCCTCTTCTTTGCCTCAGCCAGAGAAGGTATAGTTGTCATAGATACTGTGAAAAGCGAAATAGCGACTAATAGTGTAATAAGTTTTTTCATTGTCTCACCTCCTTTCATATCAGATTTTTTGCTGACACCGGAAAAAACCATATTGTCTCAAATCATCTAAAGTTATTTAGCAGCTTTAATATCAAGGGACTTGCAGATATGTTTATCCCCTTCCATTGCATACTTGCAGGCTGCCTTATCGCCAACCTTAACATCTGCAAGAGTTTTTGACTCTTTTCCTGATGTAATCTTAGCATCGGCACCAACCTCACAGGTTATATCCCCCTTCTTTGTCTTTAGTGTGAAGGTATTTGTCTTTGCATCAACTGCGGTTATCTCACCTGAAGCCTGCATGACCTTCATAGGTGACTTCTTGGCAGCAGAGACTAAACCTGCAAAAGAGAAAACTAAAGCAAAAGCAATCATTAAACTAACTATCTTTTTCACTATTTTTCACCCCCTTTCTTTCTTTGAATAAAATAGCACTAATCGTGCCAAGAATATTAAATTTATGGAAAAGTTAATTATAATAAGGAGTTAAGAGGTAAGGTTATTAATATATGATGCAGAGGAGAAGCTGTTTTTATCCTATTTGGTATATTGGTATACCATTTGGGTTATGATTCCCTTTTTATGCCAAATTTATTAAGCCTGTATTGGAGTGTCCTGTAACTCATCCCCAGTAGTTGTGCTGACTTTGCTATAACCCAATTTGATTTTCTCATCGTCTTTAGCAATACCTCTCTCTCAAGCTCTTCAAAGGATATGCCGTCATTTGGGATATCAAAGTCTATCTTTCCTATCTGAATCGGTTTATTAAAAATTTCAGGAGGAAGCGTGTCCGTTCCTATCACTGCTCCATCAGTAAGCAGGACTGCCCTTTCAATCACAGATTCAAGTTGTCTGACATTTCCGGGCCAGGAGTAGTTTATGAGAAGATTTAATGCATTGTCTGATATACCATTTATTTTCTTTCCCAATGACTTGTTATATTTACTTATAAAAAAACTGACAAGCTCAGGGAGGTCGCCCATTCTCTCCCTCAATGGCGGTATTCGGAAGGCTATAACATTCAGCCTGTAGTAGAGGTCTTCCCTGAACCTCCCTTCTTTTATCTCGCCTTCAATATTCTTATTTGTTGCAGATATAATTCTGACATCTATCTTGATATTATCTTTTCCTCCAATTCTCCTGATCTCCCTTTCCTGAATTGCCCTCAAAAGCCTTGCTTGAAGCCCTATACCCATGTCTCCAATCTCATCCAGGAAGAGGGTTCCGCCATTTGCCGACTCAAATAGTCCCATCTTTCTTGTAGATGCCCCTGTAAATGCCCCCTTTTCATAGCCGAACAATTCGCTCTCAAGGAGTGTCTCAGGGATAGCCGCACAGTTTATATCCATAAAGGGCTTATCCCTCCGTGGACTGTTATGATGGATTGCCTTTGCTGCCAGCTCTTTTCCTGTCCCGCTCTCTCCGAATATCAGGACAGTGGAATTGCTGTTTGAGACCTTCTTTATAATTTTCAAGACCTCCTGCATCTTCCCGTCCTTTCCAATGATATTTTCTATTTTGAACCTATCTTCAAGCTGCTCTCGTAAACGGGTGTTTTCGTTCAATAACTTTGTCTTTTCTACTGCCTTATTTAATACTACGAGCAGTTCATTCCTCTCAAGCGGTTTTGTAAGGTAATCAAATGCCCCTAATTTCATAGCCTCTACAGCAGAGTCAATGGTGCCGTGGGCTGTCATTATGACAACACTTGTGTTAGGCATCTCCTTCAAGATATTTATAAGGAGGTGGGTGCCGTCACCCCCTGGCATTTTCAAATCGGTCAGTATTGCATCAAAAACCCCCTCCCCAATAGCCTTTAATGCCTCCCTCTCATTTGAGGCAGTCATAACCTCATAACCCTCCCCCTGAATGATTGTCTTCAATATCTCCCTTTGTCCCTTCTCATCATCCACAATGAGGATATTACATTCTCTCATCCAACCCCCCTCACAACAGGCAGCTCTATAGCGGCAATAGTCCCTTTTCCATTTTCGCTTGTTATATTTATGCTTCCCCCATGTTCTTCTACAATTCTTTTTGTCAGGGCAAGTCCCAAACCGATACCCGACTCCTTTGTTGTAAAATATGGCTCAAATATCTTAGGGATATTTTCAGCCTCTATTCCTATCCCTGTATCCTTTACCGTTATAGAGGCTCTGCTGCTTGATACGAAAATATCAATTTCTATTTTACCGCCGTTAGGCATTGCCTGAATGGAATTGATAATCAAATTCATAAAACATGTCTTTATCTGCTGACTGTCGGCAGGTATTTTTTGTATATCAGAATTGGAATTCATTTGTATTTTTATCCTTTGTTCCGTCAACTTTTCGTCGGCAAGGGCAATTACCTCTTTCATAATATCAGTCAGGGATAACATCTGTATCTTTAGTTTGATAGGTTTTCCATAGTTTAAGAAATTATCTACCATACTATTTAACCTTTGAATCTCTTCTTTGATATTTGATATTATCCTGTTAAATTCCTCTTTATCCTTTGGGTCGTCTGTAATATATTTAACCCTGAGATGGTCTATACTGAGATTTACAAAATTAAGCGGATTTCTGATTTCATGTGCTATCCCTGAGGCAAGCTGTCCTATCTTAGAAAGGTGTTCTGCCTTGCGGAGCCTCTCCTCCATCTCCCTCATATTCTTCAGGCTCTTTACCATCTCATTGAAACTCTTATTGAGCTCTCCTATCTCATCGCGTCCCTTGACCTCCATTATCTCTGTCAGGTCTCCTGATGCAACCTTTTGTACTGCCTTTACCAATTTGTGAATAGGCTGTGTGTATTTCATGGACAAGAATATGGATACTGCTATCCCAATGACAAAGACAAAACTTGTAGATATAAGCCTTTTAAGATGATTTGTCCTGAGGAGATTTGCAAAATCATCTAATTTCATAGTGATATGAATATAACCAAGCTGTTCATCGCCTACAACTACCGGAAGGAGGATGTCATAGTTTCTATATCCCTCTATATTTTTAAGATACTCCTGAACATTACCGCTCGTCTTCACCTTATCCCCTTTTATGTCCAGTGTCTTGCCGATTAAACCCGGATTTGAGCTTGCTATAATCTCTTTTTCATTATTCAGTATCGATATATCCCGTATCCCTTTCTTTTTTAGCGTTTCTACATATTCCTTGAGCTTTTCATCCGTTATCTCCTCATCTGTCCTTGTCATTTGTTCTACACTTATCTGGATGGCAGCGGAGAGCTCGTCTGTATGCCTCTTTATCTCTGTGATTAGAAAGCTTTCTGCCCTTGCGTAGAAAAAAAAGAGAAGCCCTATTGATGAGAAGGAGAGAAAAAGCATCATCAGTAAGAGCTTTGTCTTTAAACTCAGATTATTGAAATATGTAAATGGTGAAATATGTTTCAGGAGAGACATAATCTAAAATGTTATTTTATCCTTCGGCAAGCTCAGGATGCTATCCTTGAAGGATTTAAAATATCTGAAAATTAACAGGATAGCAAGTGATAGTAAAAACAAAAAAATTGCCATATGTTCAATCCTTGAAATATCCCTTTTAATAATCTGGAGGCTATTTCCCCCTGCATAACCTATCCCGACCATCGGGGCAATGGTAAATAGAGAAGAAACTGCATCGGCAGCAATAAATTTTGATATGGACATTTTCAAAATACCTGCAGCAAGGAATATCTGAACCCTCAAACCCATCAGATGCCTTCCAAAGAAGATTACAATGCTTCCATTTTTATTAAACTTTTTTTCAATTAAAGATAATCTTTCAGGGGATATTAGACTTTGAATCCTTTTATGGGTAAAAATCATCCTCCCATACTTTTTACCAATAGAATAAAGAGATATATCGGCAAGGATAAGCCCTGAATAGACAACTATTAATGCAGGAATTGGTCTTACAATGCCATGAGAAATCAGAAATCCACATGATATAAGTGTTGCATCCTCAGGAAATGGAATGCCGATTCCGCCAAGGATAAGAAGTATAAATAATCCTATATATGGAAAGTGATCAACAAACCCTGAAATATCCAGCATTTGATTTCTTACTTTATTTACCTCCCACATCTGCTTTAACAATTCTGTCAATCTCCTTTACCTGCATTAAAAGGGGAGGGAGATTATCCATCTTAAGCATATTGGGACCATCACAGGGCGCTTTATCAGGGTCGGGATGGACCTCCATAAAGATTCCATCACAGCCTGTTGCTACAGCAGACCGTGTAATATGCGGAACAAATTCCCTCTGTCCACCCGAAGATTTACCAGCACCACCAGGGAGTTGGAGAGAATGGGTGGCATCAAAGATTACAGGGTAGCCGAAGCCTCTCATTATTGGTAATGCCCTCATATCTGCTACCAGATTATTATATCCAAAGCTGACACCCCTCTCTGTAATCAGTATTTTTTTATTTTTAGTAGATTCAATCTTTGTAATTATATTTTTCACATCCCACGGTGCAAGGAACTGCCCCTTTTTTACATTTACAACCCTGCCTGTCTTAGCTGCCTTGATTATCATATCGGTCTGACGGCTCAAGAAGGCTGGTATCTGTATTATATCAAGCACCTCAGCCGCCTCATCAATCTCTTCTTCCTTATGAATATCAGAGAGGACAGGGATATTAAATTCATCTTTTACCGTTTTCAGTATCTTTAATCCATCTTTCAAGCCAGGTCCGCGGAATGATTTGACAGAAGTCCTGTTTGCCTTGTCATAGGATGATTTATAGATTAAGGGGATATTAATCTCCTCACAAATATCTTTAAGTATTTCCGCTGTATTAAGGGCGGATTTTTCACTCTCTATTACACAGGGACCTGCAATTAAAATGATGGGGTTTTCTCCCCCTATTTTGACTTTGCCTGCAATAATTTCTTTCATAACCTTAGAATACGCCACGAAGTCACAAAGGCACGAAGATTACACACTGGTGACTCATATTTTATTTATCCTTTGTGTCTTAGTGTCTTTGTGGCTGATTTTTTGATTTAGTGCAGCCCTGATGAATTCCCTGAATAAAGGATGTGGATTTTTGGGTGATGACTTAAACTCAGGATGGAACTGTCCTGCGAGGAACCACGGGTGGCCTTCTATCTCAATTATCTCCACCAGATTACCCTCTGGTGATAATCCGCTGATTTTTAGACCTGCCTCTTCAAGCTGCATTCTGTATTTATTATTGAACTCATATCTGTGCCTGTGCCTTTCAGAAATTTCTTTTTTCCCGTATGCCTTAAAGGCAAGGGAATCTTTTCTCAACTGGCATCTGTAGGCACCGAGCCTCATAGTCCCCCCTTTATATATAATATTGTTTTGCTCAGGGAGTATATCTATTACCGGATGTGTTGTAGATTGGCTAAATTCAGAACTGTTTGCATCTGTAAGCCCGCATATATTCCTTGCAAATTCAATTACCGCACACTGCATACCAAGGCATATGCCAAAGAATGGTATCTTGTTTTCCCTTGCATATTTTATAGCGGTAATCTTTCCCTCCACACCTCTATTTCCAAAACCGCCGGGGACGAGGATGCCGTCAGAATTTTTAAATAAATCTGAGCCCTCCTTTTTTTCTATATCTTCAGCGTCAATCCATTTAAGATTTACCTTTACCTCATTTTCTATTCCGCCGTGTGATAACGCCTCATAGAGGCTTTTATAGGATTCCTTTAATTCCACATATTTGCCTACAATTGCAATATTGACAGAATCTAAAGGCTCTTTTATCCTTTTTAAAATCTTTTCCCACAGAGATAGGTCTGGCTGTTTAGTATCAAGGTGTAATAGATTTACAATAATATTATCCAGCCCCTCCTTATGAAGTGCCATCGGGACTTCATAGATGTTCTCTACATCCCTTGCCGTGATAACCGATTCTTTGTCTATATTACAAAAGAGTGCAATCTTTTTCTTTAAGTCGTCTGAGAGGGATTTTTCTGTTCGGCATAGTAGTATGTCAGGTTGAATACCTATTTCCCTCAATTCCTTTACACTATGCTGGGTAGGTTTTGTCTTAAGCTCATCCGCGGTCTTGACATAGGGGACAAGTGTTAGATGGACATAGAGTACATTATCCCTCCCCCTATCAAACCTGAACTGCCTGATTGCCTCAAGGAATGGGAGGCTCTCAATGTCTCCCACCGTCCCTCCTATCTCACAGATAACAATATCAAAGGTATCTTTTACAGATAAAAAGCATTTTTTAATCTCATCAGTTATGTGGGGAATTACCTGAACTGTCCCGCCGAGATAATCACCTTTCCTTTCTTTATCTATTACCGATTTATATATCTTGCCGGTTGTGACATTATTTGCCTTTGACATAGTTGTACTGATAAATCTCTCATAGTGGCCAAGGTCAAGGTCTGTCTCGGCACCGTCATCTGTAACAAAGACCTCACCATGCTGATATGGATTCATTGTGCCGGGGTCAACATTTATATATGGGTCCATCTTGAGCATGGTAACTTTAAACCCTCTTGCTTCAAGGAGGGCACCTATAGAGGCGGATGCAAGTCCCTTTCCAAGTGATGAAAGCACACCGCCTGTAACGAAGATGTATTTAGTCTTGTTCATAAAAGGAATATAAAATTTTGCCACGAATGACACGAATTAACACTAATTTTTTAAAATTTTTTTCTTTTAATTCGTGAATATTCGTGTAAATTCGTGGCTGAAATTAAGTTTTTTGTTCAGTTTTTGTTCTTTAAAATCTCCTTTACTCTTTCCATATCTTCAGGCGTATCGATACCAAGTGATTGATAAATCGTTTCTACAACCTTTATCTTATAACCATTTTCTAATGCCCTCAACTGTTCAAGCTTTTCTGCCTCTTCTAACAGTGTCGGCTTTATCCGGGCAAATTTTAGCAGAAAGTCTTTTTTGTAAACATAGATGCCAATGTGCTTGTAATGAATATTTTTCTCTTGACCACTGACTACTGACCACTGACCACTGTCTCTTACATACGGTATTGGAAATCTTGAAAAGTAGAGCGCAAATCCGTCTCTGTCTGTGACCACCTTTACCACATTCGGGTCTTTTAATTCTTCATTATTTGTTATCCTTGTTTTAAGGGTTGCCATAAGTATTTCTGAATTATTCAGAAGCGGTTTTACTGTCTCATCTATCATTTCTGGCTCTATCAATGGTTCATCCCCCTGGACATTTACTATTATATCCGCATCAATATTTTTTGCAACCTCTGAAATTCTATCTGTCCCTGAAGCATGACTTGATGAGGTCATCAATCCCTCTCCGCCAAATTCTCTAACAGCCTTGAATATTCTCTCATCGTCAGTTGCAACAATAATCCTCTTGAGAGATTTTGACATGGATACCCTTTCCCAAACATGCTGTATCAAGGGCTTTCCGTTTATTGAAGCGAGTGGCTTGCCTGTGAATCTGGTTGAGTCATATCGGGCAGGAATAATGGCAATAATTTTCATTTCTTAAAAAAATCTGCCACGGACTTACACAGATTTAAAAAAAAGATTTTAATCAGTGAAAGTCTGTGGCTAAAAATTTATTTTACTACATCACAACCAATTTTGCATTAATCAATATGCATTTTTAAACCCCTTCCACATAGTCATCAATATAATTTTCATGTCAAACATAAATGACCAGTTTTCTATGTAATATAAATCGTATTCAATCCTCTTCTCTATGGATGTATTTCCCCTCCAGCCGTTTACCTGCGCCCACCCTGTTATGCCTGCCTTCATCTTGTGCCTCAGCATATATTGAGGTATTGACTTTTTGAACTGCTCAACAAATACAGGTCTCTCAGGCCTTGGTCCTACAATACTCATGTCTCCTTTTAAAACATTAAAGAATTGCGGAAGTTCGTCAAGATTTGTCCTCCTTAAAAAAGTGCCTATAGTAGTCTTTCTTTTATCATTCTCCTTTGCCCATACAGGCCCGGTATTTTCTTCTGCATTTACCATCATTGTGCGGAATTTATAGGTAATAAATTTCTTACCGTCCAGTCCCATCCTTTCCTGTTTATAAAAAACAGGGCCTGGTGAAGTAACCTTAACTATAATAGATATTAAAACCATTATTGGTGCAGTTATGATAATTGAAATGATAGAAAATATTATATCAAAAGTCCTCTTTATAACTATATTCCAGCCGTATAATGGGGTGTCCTGAAGGCTGATGATTGGAAGACCGTCAAGTTCATCAATCCCACCCCTTAATGTCATAAACTCGCACAGGTCGGGCACTACCTTTATATCAACCATCTCATCGCCAATGTCTTTCAATAACTCAACTGTAAGGGCATGCTGCTCTATAGGCAGGGCGGTTATAACCTGGTCAATATCTTTGTCTATTATTATTTTTCTTATATCCTTATATGTTCCAATGACAGGGATTCCATTGATTTCACGCCCTACAACAGATTCGTCCTGAGACAAAAACCCTTTAATCTTAAGCCCGAGTTCGGGATGCAGTTCTATACGGTTAAATATATCATTTGCCAATGAACCTGTCCCGACTATGATGGCATATCTGATATTATGACCTTTTCTTCTCATGTATCTAAGAAGCTCTCTGAAGACAACCCTCTCAAGGCTTAGAGAGATGATGGTCATTATCCAGAAAACCAAAAATACAAGACGGGAGTATTCATACTGTCTGAAAAAAAATGTAATGGAGATGAGGATGAGAACAGAGAAAGTACATGCCTTTACTATGTCAAAAATCTCGTTTAAATAAGGGGATATCCTTTTCGGGCGGTAAAGACCGAATGTCTTGAAAACGAAACCCCATATAAACAGGATTGGGATGATAAGATAAAAATAAATGCTGAATGGAGGGATGCCTTTTTCAGCAGGTAGAAGACCGCTATAAAAGCGTATGTAATAGGCAAATAGCCATGATAATCCTATTACAAAAAGGTCAGCAATAAAAAGGATATTTTCAAAAAACTTGGCATGTTTTTTTAGCATTTCAAGTCATAAATTTGCCACAGAGTTCACAGAGAACACAGAGAGAAAGCTAAAAGCGACTTCTTTAAGCTTTGACCTTTGAGCTTTTAAAATCTGTGTTCAAATTCAGTCATTTTTTTGTTTTTTTCTCTGAGACCTCTGTGTCCTCTGTGGCTAAGTCAGGTCTTTGTTTTTTAAACCACTCTGAAATTCTTCGTATTTTTCTGTTATATAATTTCTGATTTTTTCTTTAAAAATTTTCCTGTCAAATTTGAGGGCATGATTTCTGATGCTGTTCCTGTCAAACTCTCCTTGATTATCCTCAAAGAATTTAACTGCCTCTATTAGAGCCTCTGCTGTCTGTTTGTAGAAGAATATACCCGTAGGTGGGTTTTCTTGCCCCTTGCCCCTTGCCCCTTGCCCCTGATTTAAAGGTATCACAGTTTCAATGGCACCCCCCTTTCCATAGGCAATAACCGGTCTTCCAGAAGCCATTGCCTCAACAGGGACTATTCCAAAGTCCTCCTCACCGGGGAAAATCAGTGCCTTACATTTGGAATAATATTCCTTTAAGGTGTTATCATACTGCCATCCGAGAAATTCTATATTTTGTCTTGCAATTTTCCTTAAATTCTTCTCATCCTGCCCCTCTCCTATTATTTTAAGTCTTAGACCCATGCGGTTAAATGCCTCTATGGCAATATCTATCCTTTTATAAGGGGCAAATGCAGAAACAATGAGATAGAAATCTTCAATCCTTTCAGATGGAGTAAATTTATCGCAGTCCACCGGGGGGTAAATCACATCAGACTTTCTTCTGTAATATTTTTCTATCCTCTTTGCAACATGGTTTGAATTTGCCATAAAATAATCAACCCTATTACTTGAGGCAACATCCCACATTCTTAAATAGTGGGCAAGAATACTTATAACCTTTTCAGAAAACCAATTAACACGCCCCTTACCAAAATAATGATGGTAATTATCCCAGACATACCGCATAGGAGTGTGCACATAAGAAATATGAATTGCATTTGGAGAGGGAATTATACCTTTAGCAACACAGTGACTGCTTGAGAGGATGAGGTCGTATCCTTTCAAATCAAAACCCTCTATAGCCAATGGAAAGAGGGGGAGGAAGGAACGGTAATGTTTTTCAATGCCGGGTATTTTTTGAATAAATGAAGTGTTTATATTCCTATCCTCTATTGTTTTTGAAACGGAGCCGGGAATATGAATCAGTGTATAGAGGTCAGCATGAGGAAAGAGTTCGCAAAATATCTCAAGGCATTTTTCTCCTCCCCTCATTCCGGTAAGCCAGTCATGAATTATTGCTATTTTCATACACCCTCTTGTATAACTCTAAGGTTTCCTCTGCCATCCTTTTCCATGAAAACATCTTTGCCTGTTCTAATCCTTTTCTTATTAAATCGCTTTTTAGATTTTCATCCTTTAAGATCTTACAGATAGCATTGGCAATTTCCTGTATATTCTCAGGGTCAACTAAAATCGCTGCATTGCCTGTAACCTCAGGTATAGATGTCCTGTTGGATGTAACTACTGGAACACCGCAAGCCATTGCCTCTAACATAGGGAGTCCAAATCCTTCATAAAGAGATGGTAACAAAAATAGGTCTGCAGACTGGTAGAGTTTGATTAAATCATTATCTGTGAGATTATCAATACAGATAATTCTGTTATTAAATTCATCCCCTATTCCATTATTTTTATCTTCAATTATATCCTTTTTAATACCCACGAGAATGAGATAATGGGGGAGTCTTTCTTTTTCTACAGCCATTTTAAATGCCTTTAAGGTGCCAATTGAATTTTTATGTGGTTTCTGATTTCCAACAAAAAGGATATATCGGTTAGAAATACCAAATCTCTTTTTTATTTCATCTGGCATAGCTGCATCGCCTGTAGGTTTAAATCTTTTATCCACACCACTATGAGTAACATAAATCTTCTCTTGAGGTATACCAAGCCATTTAACAATATCATTTTTTGAGTATTCGGATAAGGTGATTATGCATAGTGCCTTTGTCATTGCCCTTTTTGCGATATATTTATAATAAAGTTTATGAATGGGTTTTCCAAAAATAAGATGTATCATATCATAAACGGTCATAATAACTTTACAGGGTTGATAGATGGGGGCTGAGAATGTCGGCGAATGATAGAGGTCTATATTTTCTCTTTTTAAGATTGGAGGTATTATAAGTTGTTCCTGAATAGAATATAGAGGGGTATTGCATTTAATAGATTTAAAATTTTTGTATCTGCTGGAGAAAACCTGTAATTCAGGATATCCGGATAACAATATATATTCATTCTCTGTATCTATTTCTGCTATATTTTCTATTAGATTATAAGAGTATCTGGCTATTCCATGCATCTTATCGGATATAACCCTTGCATCTATTAATATTCTCATACAAGGAAATAAAAAATAACCACAGATTAACACAGATAAGAAAAATAATTTTAAACCGGTTTTATCTGTGAAAATCTGTGTCCATCTGTGGTTATATAGGTTTTTGTTATTTTGTCTTTAATAAAATTTCTTTGGCTTTATTATATACCTCACCTACAGTTATCATCTGCATACACTTTGTATCTATACATTCATATTTCTCGCAATACTTACATTGAACATCTTTTGTGATACATGCAACATTACTTCCAAACGGTTTCCAGCCGACAGGATTATTGGCGGCACTGAAGATAACTATTACAGGAATACCTATCGCTGCTGCGATATGAACTGGTGCCGAGTCATTTCCTATAAAAAGGTTGCATTTTTCAATTAATGCGGCGGTCTCTTTTATATTTGCTATACCCGTGCAATCTATTGAATCTGTATCTCTTATTACACTCTCAATCCTTTTAACTATTGCCCTATCCTCCTTTCCACCAACTAAGATGGCATGGAATCCTAATTCATCATGAAGCCTTTTTATTAAGATTCCATACTTTTCCGGTATCCACAATTTGCTCGGGTAACCTGCCCCTATATGAAATCCGATAAAATTTTCATTTTTACCACTATATTTTCCAATAAAAGCATCCATAAATCTTTTTTCAGCTTCTGAAATGGCTATCTTCATCTTTTTTTTATCAGAGTCTGAATCCCTTGCACTGTATTTATGTGTAAGACCATTGCCCTTAATTGCATTTAAAAACTGCTCTACCTGGTGGATATTTTCTATAGGAGTAATGGGGTGGGTTAAAAGAAAACCGCCCCCTCCATTATTAAAGCCCACTCTAACAGGTATTCGCAGTAATGAACCTATAAGAATTCCCATAAAATCACCACGGAATGAGTAAAATATATCAAACCTTCTTTTTCGTAACTCCTTTATAAAACCCCATGTTTTTTTAATGTTTAATTTTTTATTTATATTCCTATTAAACCAATAGGCATCGTATAGCAGTATTTCACTGACATCTAAGTTGTCTTTTAAAATATCCTTGCTCCATGAACCGACTACAATTGTTAGAGATGCATCTGGATATCTTGATTTCAAGGCATTGAGAGCAGGGGTAGTCATAAGGACATCACCAATATGGTCTAATTTAAATACTAATATTTTTTTGATGGATTCCGGGATATTTTGGGGCTTTTTGAAAAATCTAATAATAGTCAGAAGAGAATAACCAATTAAATCAATAAAAAAGATGTTAAACAGCATCCATCTTTTTTTGTATATATACTTTATATGTTTCATTTTTTATATTCTTTGAAAGTTCAGCAATTAAAGATAATTTAAACTTTATCATATAAAATCAGCATCATCAAGGAGTAAGTCAACTCACTGGTTTTATGGGACTTAATACAAATATGCCTTGACATTTTTGCAACAGGTTGTTATATTTATCAATTAAGGATTGCAGAGAAAACCTCTTATTTTTAAAAAAATATTAATGCCTTCTTTGATTTGAAAACCAATTAGAAATTATATTGGAGGTTACATGAAGATCGGAAGGGGGGATAAACCTGTATGCCGGGGATTAAGGTCAAGGAAAATGAATCCTTTGAGAACGCCTTAAGGAGATTTAAGAAGCAGTGTGAAAAGGCAGGCATTTTATCTGAAATCAAAAAAAGAGAGTATTACGAAAAACCCAGTATGAGAAGAAAGAAGAAGATGATAGAGGCAAGAAAGAAGTTAGGACAATTTGGAGCGAGGTATTACTAAAGAGGGATTGTTATGCATCTTAAAGAGAGGCTGATTGAAGACATGAAGGATTCCATGAAGAAGGGGGAGCAGATTAAGCTCTCTGCTATCAGAATGGTCAGGGCCGGGATAAAAAATAAAGAGATAGAAATCGGCAGAGAACTTAAAGATGAGGATGTGGTGGGTGTTATTAGCTCTGCAATTAAACAGAGGAAAGATTCTTATGCCCAGTTCCTAAATGCTAACAGAATGGACCTGGCTGAGAAAGAGAAGAAGGAGATAGAGGTGCTTTCAATATATTTACCTGAACAGATGGGTGAAGACGAGATAAAAAAGAGGATCAGGGAAATTATCTCAGAGACAGGAGCAACTACATCTAAGGATATTGGAAGGGTAATGAAGATTTTAATGCCAGAGCTGAAGGGTAAGGCAGATGGAAATTTAGTCAATAAGATTGCAAGAGAGATGCTGCCTTAAACTTAATACTCCTTTTCAAAGAGCAGAAAGATTTTTAAAAATTATCCTCTCATTATTTAAGTGAAGCCTTTCAATATCATACTGCCTTTAATGAAAGCTATACACCTAAGTAATAGCAGCGTGCCATGTTTTTCCTATTTAAGCATATTTATGGAGGGTGACAGTGGGCGGTTACATCCCTGATGAATTGGTGGAAGAGATAAGGGCTCGCAGCGATATAGTTGAGGTTATATCAGACCGCGTTCTATTAAAAAAGAGCGGAGTCAATTATAAGGGGCTTTGCCCTTTCCATTCTGAAAAGACCCCATCATTTACTGTAAGTCCTGCAAAGCAGATATTTCATTGTTTTGGGTGTAATGAGGGGGGTAATGTATATCAATTCGTAATGAAGATAGAAAACCTCTCCTTTCCTGATTCGGTCTTATTGCTTGCAAGGAGATATGGCATCAATATAGCAGAGCAAAAGGTAAAGGGTGTAAACAGCAGTCAAAAAAATACTCTTTATGAGGTAAATGCCATGGCCGCTGAGTTCTTCCTGAGACAGTTGTCGGAGTTGCCTCAGGGGAAGACAGCAAGGGAGTATTTGAGGAAAAGAGGAATAAATGAAGATATTATCGAATCTTTTAAAATAGGGTATGCATCCACTTCGTGGGATGGAATCCATCAATTTTTAAAGAAAAAAGGGATTTCTGCTGATATTCAAAACAGTGCAGGGTTAGTAAAAGAAAGGGAAAATGGCGGCGGATATGTTGACAGGTTCAGGGAAAGGGTTATATTTACAATATCGGATTCAGAGGGCAGGATTGTTGGTTTTGGCGGGAGGGTATTAAACGATACGGATTCAAGGCCAAAATACTTAAATTCACCTGAAACACTTGTTTATAAAAAAGGGAATATACTTTACGGGCTTCATATTACAAAGGATTCCATAAGGAAGAGTAAAGAGGCATTTTTAGTAGAGGGATATTTTGACCTCATAACTGCATATCAGCATGGTGTAAAGAATATCATCGCCACATCAGGGACGGCTCTTACGGAAGACCATGCAAGGCTTTTAAGAAGATATACTGAAACCGTTACGCTTGTTTTTGACGGGGATGAGGCGGGGAGGAATGCGTCTAACAGGGGTGGAATGGTTCTTCTGAACGGAGGGGTTAAGGTTAAGGTAATTCCGCTTCCTCAAGGAAATGACCCTGACAGTTTTATTAGAGAAAAAAGTGGAGAGGGTTTTTTAAATATTGCCAGAGAATCAAAGACCTTTATGGAATATATAATAAATAAGGAGGCAGCTGGATCAGATTTAAAAAGTATAGATGGGAGGGTAAAGTGTATTAATGCTGTTATTCCATTTTTATCACTAATGAATAACTCTGTAGAAAAGAGCATGTACATCTCATCACTCGCTGAGAAGACAGGGGTTTCTGAAAAGGCAATAATGGATGAGATGAATAAAAATAAGGTTAAGGATAAGGCTAAGGATAAGGCTAAGGTCAAGGAAGCCTTAACCTCAACCTTTAATAAGGCTGAGAGAATCCTTGTTCAACTGATGCTTTTGGATAATAAAAATATAGATAAGATTAAGAAGAATATTTCAGTTGATAATTTTAAGGATGATGACATGGCAAAGATATCATCTGTCCTATTTACTCTTTCTGACAGTAATGATAATATATCTATTTCTCATATAATGGATATGTTGTCAGAAGAGAGGTTAAAGAAGCTGGTATCTGAAATGGTGTTTGAAGATATAGAGTATCAGGAGGTGGATAAAAATATATCAGACTGCATAAGATATATAAAGAAAAACAGGATAGATGTAAATGAACTTGTAAATCAGTTAAAAACTGCAGTATCTGAAGGAAATCATAAGCGGTTTAAGGATCTGCAGGGGCAGATTTTGAAAATAAAACAGAATGCAGTAATACATGATGCATAGTATGTTATACATATAGTAAGATGAATTTAATTTTGCATATTGTATCTAAGATATATGCATAGCTTGGAGGAAAAACGAATTATGGGAAGAAGACCAAAGATGACGGAGGTAAATCGTCTTATCTCTATGGGAAAAGAGAAGGGGTATCTTACCTATGAAGAGGTTAATGATGTGCTCCCTCCGGACATTGTATCGGCAGAGCAGATTGATGACATAATGATGCTTTTTGGCGAGATGGATATAGAGCTTGTTGAGTCAGGGCAGAAGAGCCAGAAGGTTACACTGGCAATTGAAGAAAAGGAGAGGATAGAGGAGGAGTTTAAATTTGAAGAGGAGGCATTGATATCTTCCGATGACCCTGTGAGGTTATATCTTAAAGAGATGGGGACTGTACCTCTGCTTACAAGAGAGGGCGAGGTGGAGATTGCCAAAAGGATTGAAGAGGGGCAGAATGAGGTTATCCATGCAGTTGTAAACTGCCCTATCACAATAAGGGAGATAGCCTATCTTGGCGAGAAACTGAAGGGCGGAAAGATGCCTGTTCAGGAGGTTGTAAATTGGGGAGATGTGGATGAGGCGGATGGAAGCAAGATAAGGGAAGAGACCAAAAGGGTATTGAAGCTGATCAAGGAGTTAAAGGTTGCAAGCAATAAGTTGAACAGCCTTAAGGCGAAGCTTAAGGGCAAGCTTAATGATAAGAAGAGAGGAAAGCTGTTAGAGAATGAGAAGATAGCGAAAGGTCATATAGCAAAAATTATAAAAGATATAAATCTTGACCAGACTCAGATGGACAGGATAATACAGAAGATAGCTGGATTTGTGGAGAGGATACAGGAGGCAGAGGATGTAATATTTCAGTATTATAAAGAGTTGAAAATTACAGCAGAAGACTATAAGGTTCTTTTAAAGAATATGAAGAAGAGTGGTAATCTGGTCAAATTGGGGAACGGAAGGGGTATTCCCAAAAAGGTGATTCTGGAATTGGGAAAGAATGTAAAAGGCATAAACAGAAAGATACAGAGGATAGAGAATGAAGCCGGAATGACGAGAAATGAACTTGTGGAGACAATTAAGGCAATAGAGAGGGGGATGACAAAGGATAAACTTGCAAAGAGGGAGCTGGCTGAGGCAAATTTGAGGCTGGTTGTCAGTATTGCAAAGAAATATACAAACAGGGGGCTTCAATTCCTTGACCTCATTCAGGAGGGGAATATAGGGCTGATGAAAGCTGTGGATAAATTTGAATACCGCCGTGGATATAAATTCAGCACCTATGCTACATGGTGGATTAGACAGGCTATTACCAGGGCGATTGCAGACCAGGCGAGGACAATTCGTATCCCTGTCCACATGATTGAGACTATAAACAAGCTGATAAGGACATCAAGGCAGCTTGTCCAGGAGATAGGCAGAGAGCCTACATCAGAAGAGATTGCGGAGAGGATGAATCTCCCGGTAGAGAAGGTGAGGAAGGTCCTGAAGATTGCAAAAGAGCCTATATCCTTAGAGACACCTATTGGTGAAGAGGAAGACAGTCATCTGGGTGATTTCATAGAGGATAAAAAGGTTATTTCTCCTATAGAATCGGTAGTGAGGATGAACCTGAAGGATCAGACATTAAAGGTTCTTCAGACACTGGCTTCAAGGGAAGAGAAGGTCTTAAGGAAGAGGTTTGGGATTGGTGTGGACAGCGAGCATACACTTGAAGAGGTGGGGCAGGATTTTGACGTTACAAGGGAGAGGATAAGGCAGATAGAGTCAAAGGCATTAAGAAAGCTTAGACACCCCAGCAGGAGTAAATTGCTGAAGAGTTTTATTGAAGGATAAAAGAGTATCAAAGAGTCAGAGTGTCAAAGTATCAAAGTATGAAAGCATCAAGGATTTCTCTGACTCTCTGACACTATGATGCTTTGACACTTTACTTATGGGGGCCCATAGCTCAGCTGGAAGAGCTACCGGCTCATAACCGGTAGGTCCCTGGTTCGAACCCAGGTGGGCCCATTAATCAAAATAAGAGATTAGCCACAGATTTGCACTGACTTTTATAAAACAGGTAGAGATAAAGGTATAGCAGAGAAAAAATCTTTACCTTTACTTGTGCCTTTACCTTGTCGTTAAGTCTGTGTCCTCTGTGGCAAATCTCTATGCCGATGTAGCTCAGGGGCAGAGCAGCTGATTCGTAATCAGCAGGTCATGGGTTCAATTCCCATCATCGGCTCCAATGAAATTAAATAGTTACGCATTAGCTATTGCCTCCCTTGCAGTAAAATTGTATAGTTTTTGTAATGAAGAATAAACTTATAATGGGAAAAGTTAGAACTCTCTCCATCATAATTGTCAGCTATAATGCCAAAGAACATCTAAAGAACTGCCTAAACTCGGTCTATTCAAATCATCATATATCAGATGTTGAAACAATTGTTGTGGACAATAGGTCTGTTGACGAAAGTCCTGATATGATAAGGACAGAGTTTCCTCATGTTAGATTGATAGAGAATAAAGAAAATATGGGTTTTGCCAAGGCAAATAATATTGCAATAAGAGAGAGTTCAGGTAAATATATATTGCTTTTGAATAATGATACTATACTGATGCCAGACTCGCTTGATATCATGACAATAATAATGGACAATTCTCCTGATACAGGTGTGCTTGGATGCCAGCTGGTCAACAGAGATGAGAGTCTTCAAGAATCATTCAACCGTGTGCCTGATATCTTTACAGAGTTTATAAGAAAGAGCATATATAATCAGAGTATAGGGAGTATGAATAATATCTTTGGAAAGTATCTCTACAAAAAGTATCAGAAAGAGCAGGAGGTGGACTGGGTAACTGGTTCGTGCATGATGATAAGGAGGAATGTTTTGGAAGATGTAGGGCTTCTTGATGAGAATTTTTTCATGTATTTTGAGGATGTTGACCTGTGCTGCAGGATAAGAAAGAACGGCTGGAAGATAAAATATACCCCAGTGGCAAAGGTGGTTCATATAGGCGGCAGGAGCGCCCAATCAAATGTTACTAAGGCTTTTATAGAATACAGGATGAGCCAGCTTTATTTTTATAAAAAGTATCACGGAACACTTAATCTGCAAATCCTTAAGATTTACCTGTTACTAAAACTTATTTACAATACAAATATATATTTCTGGCGATTTGTGTTCAAGAAAGAGAAAAAGAGAGAGGCAATGAAAGATATCAATTTCATGGGCAGGCTTTTTGGTGTGGTTTTAAGGTATAATTAAAAAGTTTATTTAATATCTTTATAAATACTGTAAAGCCTTTCTGTGATGGAACTCCATGTGAAATTTTGAAGCACCCTATTCCTTCCCATTTTTCCTAATTTTTCACGCAAATTAGAATCTGATACCAATTCTTCCAAGATTTTTGATAGGGCAGATATATTGCCCTCTTCAAAAATAAATCCTGCCTCACCAATGATATCGGGAATCTCTCCTGATGAAGAGCCTACTACTACAGTTCCGCAAGCCATTGCCTCTATTAAAACCCTTCCAAACTGTTCCTTCCATCTATCAGTGGTTAAGGATGGTAAAACAAGAACATCTATTTTGGAATATATAATCGGTAGCTGATAGTTTGGAACGGCATCAATGAAAACGATTTTTTCTTTAATTCCTAATTCAGATGCGAGGCTCTCAAATCTTTTTCTCTCTCCGTTTCCAATTATCAAAAGCTCAAAGTCTGAAGTGCGTTTTAATAAATTTGATACAGCTTCAAGTAGTAAGGACAATCCCTTTTCGTATGAAAGTCTCCCTACATAACCTATTCGTACTTTATCCCTTTTATTTAAAAAGGGGTAATCAGGGAGAAATCCTTCAGTTTTTTTAAAGAGGGTTTCATCAAGACCTACAGGAAGCTGTTTTATTGTTCCAGAATAACCCTTGCCTCTCCAGACCGATTCTCCCTCTTTCGGTATTGAGATTAGTAGATTGGTATTATTTAAAACAAATCTCTCAATAAATGAAAATGGAAAATTCTGAGGAATAATCATATTTTCAAAGCTCTGAACTATAATTTTTGAAGGAGGTGAAACTATTTTAGCTGAGGCTACCATCTGGAAACATGCTAAAGAATAAGGCTCTTCAAAGATATGGACAATATCAGGCTTGAATTTACAGAATAACCGGCATAAAGAATTTATCTGCGGATAAAAGAAGCCCTTAATTCTATTGCGGAATATTACAGGGAATGAAAAGAGACTGTATTCGTTAGATTTGTTTCGCTCACTACATGCTTCATCTGAATTGTCAATCCTTTGCAGCCTTCCTCCCTCAGTCCATGCCTTTGGACAGATTACTGTAAGCTCATATCCCTTTTTTACTATTTCCTTAAAGAGCTTTCTGTATTCAGGTTCAACTGCCGCATGCCATGTGAATAGTATCCTCATTTTAGGTTCTCAAAGACCTTTAATGTTTCCATTGCCGTATTTTCCCAAGAAAATCTTTTTGCCTGTTCTAACCCTGCATTACGAAGCCTATTTCTATATTCAGTATCTGATAACATCTGCTTTATTGCATTAGCTATCTCCTCCTCGCTATAAGGATTGACCAATATCCCTGCATCTCCCACAACCTCAGGCATAGCTGAACAGTTTGATGTGATGACAGGGCAGCCAGATGCCATCGCCTCTAAAATAGGCAAGCCAAATCCTTCATGAAGAGACGGGAAGACCAATGCATTAGCACTACCGAGAAGGATGGGCATATCTTCTGTAGATATATAGCCCGTTAAAATTACATCCTTTTCAAGATTCAAGGACTTTATCAGGCTGACAATTTCATCATATGCCTCCCCTCTTTTTCCTGTAATGACCAGTTGATGATTAATAACCCCTTTTGATTTGCAGATGTAAAATGCCTTAATGAGTCTTGGTAAATTTTTCCTGTACCAAAGGAGACTACTTGTATTTATGATGAAATTGCCTTTTATTCCATATTTATTTTTAACACTGCGGATTAAGTCATCATCAGTATACAGCTTATATAATTCTTCATTGCAGCCTAACGGAGTTACAATAATATTGTCAGGGTTTATATTGCATTTTTCAATAATATCTCTCTTGGTTGATTCCGAGATGGCAATAATTTTATCAGCAGCCTTGAGTGCATATTTAACTGCCATCCAGAAATGGACTTTTCCACTTATTGATATACGATTGCTGAAGATTAAACCCATAAGGTCATAGCATACAACAACTGTCCTGGGCCTTTTAAGAAAGGGAACCATTTCCTTTGGGATAAAGAGCAGGTCGTATTTATCATCTATAAATTCAAATGGTAAACGAAGATATGACCAGAACTTGGGGAAGGAGAGTATTCTTTCTCTAAAGTTATCGGCTCCTATTTTATGGATAAAGGGTTCATTTGAGTAAAGCACATACTCATTTTTTCTGTCTATTTTTGAAAGTGATTTTAGCAGGTTGTAGGTATATATACCAATTCCGGTGATATTATTCTCACTAAGGACCTTTGCATGAACAGCTATTCTCATAGATTCCCCTTTTCTTTGCTCAGTGTTACTACAGGTTTCAGCCTCGCCAGACAGTAAAGCCCTCCCCCCTGAAGTTTTAGAAGACTTAAAATTGGTGCAAGCGGTATTGTAACAAGTTTAAGGGCAGTATCCTTTATTTTCATTAAGGTTGCAGCCCTATGGATAATAGCCTGGTCATTATGGGTTTTACCTTTCAGAATTAGTTTATGGGCGATACGAAATCTTATTTTTGTCTTTATATACCCTATCAAATCATCAGTGGTTAATTTTTTTGTAGTCACCTTAATTATCTCAAATCCCCTTTTCTCAAGGAAAGAACTGATGGAAGAGGCATTCCAGCGTGTCAGATGATTCGGAGGATAATCTCCATCACCCAACGGGTCTAAAAATCTCTCACGATTAGGAACGCTGAGTGCAATATAGCCTCCGGGTTTAAGCCCTGTCTTTATCAATTTTATAAAATTATTGGGGCTGTCCATATGCTCCAGAACCTCAAAAAAAGTAATTACATCAAATTTTTTGTTTGGATAGGAGTCAATTAAATTTTCCAGTGTTATAGAAAAAACTTCATTCAGACCAAACTGTTCTCTGGCTATTCTGATATTTTCTTTGTCAAAGTCAATCCCCACAACTTTATAACCAAGCTTTTGTGCCTCCTTCATAAAAACTCCATTTCCGCATCCTACATCCAATAGGCTGTCACCAAATACCTTCCCATCATGGATGAATTGGTCATGATGCCATGATATGGTTGTATCGCATAGTGTCTTTCCTAATATATACAGTTCAGATTCTTCATACCATTCAGAGCCGGGGTTTTTCATTGGATGTGAAAATACAACATCACATTTGCGGCAATGATAAAGTTTATACTCTTTCCATGTTTCTATAAGATTAAAAACATCTTCCTTTTCACAAACAGGGCACTGCATTATAATTTTCCTTTATAAGTATTAAAAGAGGTTATCACCGTCTCCTTTACTCCTGCTGAAATAAAGAGTGAACCAACTGAAAATATTCCCCATCCAATGAAAGGTATTACCATATTTCCCATTACAGTTGAATACCACGATATGAACATGATTCCTACACCGATTATAAATGATAATGTTACTGTTTTATAATCAAGTTTTCCACAGTACTTATTATATCCATATATGAAAAGATACCCTGCTGACATTGCTATGAGATGGGTAACCGGGACTGATAGAGCATCCAAAGGAGATGCGAGAATGGACATTGAAATCCAGTAAATTACGGCATGAAGAATATTTTGTCTTAAGACAATATCAGCATGTCCCTTTGAGATTAGGGCTGAAAGGATGATGGAAAATAAGGCAGAGGCAGTTACCGGGAGGGCTGCTATTAATATAACATTCTCCATCCCTCTCCACTTATCTCCGTATATAAGGGGAACCCATAATGGAGAGAGAGATGCTATACCCATAGTCAAGGGTATATAAATAAATGAGAGCAGTTGTAGTGCCTTATGAACAGCATTATTAAATAGTTCCTTTTCATTCTGAAGTCTGGAAAATGCAGTCAGGCTGACCCTTTGAAAGATAGTGGCAATGATCATAGTATATCCTAATACGGTATATGCCAACTGAGCCATACCGAGAGCCTTTACACCTGCTATAGAACCAACCAGTACAGGAGGGGCTAATACTATTAGCCATACAGTAAATTCCGAGCCAAATATTGGATATGCTGTCTGAATTAAAGAGGTTATAGCCTTTTTATTTATTAATAGGCCGGGACGAAATCGTGTCAGAGTTACAGATAATAAAGCAGGCAGGAACCCCCTTAAAATATTTCCTAAAGTTAATCCTAATAACCCTGCCCCTGCAAAAGTGCATATTACAGCTACAAGATTAAAAATTAGAATCTCACTTACTTCAACTATCCCGACCTTCTTATATTCAAATCTTCTCTCCATTAGGGCAATTGGGATACTATGCCAGCTATAGAAGTATGCACCTATACCAGCAGAGGCTATTAAAGAGAGCAGTTCTTTATGTCCATACCAGCGGGCTGAGATTGGTGAAATTATCAAAATGGCAACAACTGAAGAGAGTATTGCCAATCCCTGCTGAAAAGTAAAGGCAGTTATATATTCTTCTGTCGATGAGATTGAAGGTAATCTGATCAGATATGTTTTGATTCCAAAATCTATTACCCCCCTGCATATAAGAAATATTGTATATGAGATGAAATAAAGGCCGAGAATTTCGGGACCCAAAGTGCGGGCAAGGATAAGGCTGCCGGTGAAGTTAATGAGGAATCCTGCAATGTGACGTAGAAATAATGCCCTGCCACCTTTGAATACTGCTGATTTTAAATCTTCAATGGAAATTTTTGACTCAGTTAGCATGTGAGATGTATTGTTGCTATTACATATTTGGAATTACTAAGTTTATTATAAAGTTTACAGTCCTCATCAGTCCTCTCCTCAATAACCTTAATTTTTTTTGATTTAAAGTAATCACTTACCTCTTGTGGCTAAAATTTGTACCAATTCGTTTTCATTCGTGGCTAAATGTTAAACACTCTATGCAAAAATCCCTGTCTGACCTTCATTGCACCCTCCGGGCAGACTTCAGAACAGCAGAAGCATCTTATACATTCATCATAGTTAAAAATTAATCTCCCATTCCCCTTTTTAATTACATGCGGCGGACAGGCTTCAATACAGAAACTACAAAGCGTGCAGGTCTCCCTGTCTTCCTTTGGTTTTGATATTAGAAAGTTTCTGAGATGTCTGCCTATAAATGGATAATTACTGAAGTTTGCATCAATGATAGCGGTTGGGAATTTAAAATCTCTTACTAAAATATTTTCTATCCTCTCTCCAAGGAGTTCTATTTTCTCTATATCCGTTATACCTGCATTCCTCTCCCGTGCAACTGTATATGTGTAGAATTTTTTAAAGTCTCCACCCAATATATGGCATATCATAGTATCCACCGCCACCGCATCAACTCCAGCAAATATAAGACCTATATCCCTTGGGGTGCCGCATGAAGGGCCATCCCCCTCCATCCCTCTTATGCCATCAACTATTGTTAGTGTAGGTTTGATATATTCATATAGTTCCACAAGCATCTTTGCAAAATATACATTATTTACACCTGCCTTCAGATGCCACTGTGCCTTTCTCTTTCCAATAATACACCCAAAGAGATTTTTTACACCGAGTGTCAGATACATCTGGACATGGGTCTTTAACTTTGGCAGATTTATTATTACATCAATCTCTTTCAGTTCTTTTGCTATCTCAAGAGATTTAAAGATATTTCCATTATTCCGATTTATTGTAACCGACTCTACGAATTCCAATATCTGGGCACCTGTCTCCACCGCCACATCTTCCATACCTGTTTTCTTTATAACTTTTTTAAGGCTTAAGAGAGAAGGGCTGTCCCCGATATAAGGAATACCACCCGCTTCCTTCACGAGGTTTATAACTGCCTTCACAAAAACAGGATGGGTTGTTACTGCATCATCTGGAGATTTTGAGGATAGAAGGTTGGGTTTTATAAGGACTCTGTCGCCCTTTTTTACAAATTTATCTATTCCACCTAATAGAGTTACCGATTTCTTGACCCCATTGTAAACCTCTGTGTAGTTGTAACGTTCAGTCTTTACTGCTGATACCTGTGTCATTTATCTTTGCCTTGCATTTTTTTCTAAAAAACCACGAGATTACACAAGATTATCACAAGATTTTTCTTATTAATTTCTTCTCTTGTGTAAATCTGTGAAATCTTGTGGTTCCATTATCTTCTTTCTTTCTTCTGCTTTGTATTTGTTATAGCAGACATAGCAGATTTTCCCCTTTTCGGTCTTCATCTTCATATGCTCTTCCTTGGCACCAAGCTCCCTGCCGCATTTAAAACATTTTGACATTTTGATATTATAATTCAAGAGCCTCTTTAATGGAAGTTTAAAATAACCTCTCAGTGCTTGACTGTCGTTTTTGAATCTAATATATTGTTCTCAAAAAGATATACTTATGGGCAATTATGATGTTATTATTGTAGAAGGGGGACCTGCCGGCTCAACTGCTGCAAGAGGCTGTGCAGAAAGGGGATTTAAGACACTTCTGATAGATAAGGCACTCTTTCCAAGGTATAAACCATGCGGCGGAGCCCTTTCTTTTCGCACCATTAATTCACTTGGATTTGAAATTCCACAGGAGATGATTGAGGCTGAATGTAAAGGCGTAAATGTTTATTATAAAGGTGAAATGTCTTCTTATAAAAAAAAGGGCAGGGTGACAGTGATGGTATCAAGAGAAAAGTTTGACAATCTTTTATTTGAAATGGCAAAAGAGAGAGGCTGTATGACTCTGACAGGGGAGAGGGTTGTTTCTGTAGAAAGCTCAGGAGGATATATAAAGGTAAACACAGAAAAGGGGGCGTATTCAGCCCGCTTTGTGGTTGGTGCTGATGGTGTCAACAGTATTGTATCAAGATTTATAAATGGGACGAGCCATAAAGAATTTCTATCAGCCACAGCCTTTGTTTCCAGGGTTGAAGAGCCATTATCTGGGAATGAGTTTTTAAATTTTTATTTTGGAAATGTCCATGGCGGTTATGCATGGGTATTTCCGCACGGAAGGTATCTCTCCGCTGGAATCTGGGGTTTAGATTGGCTTGATTCAAAACCTGTAGATTCCATGAAAAGATTTTTAAGCTCTAATAATTTTTCAACTGACAATATAAGAGGGCATAAAATGCCGTTATGGGATAGGAGAAGAAAAATATGCAGTGAAAGGGTTCTATTGGCAGGCGATGCAGGAGGGTTTGTTGATTCATTCAGCGGGGAGGGTATTTCTAATGCAATACTGTCAGGAAGAATAGCCGCAGAATCAATAGCAGATTCTCTAAAAAATAGAGAATCGGCAGGGGATAATTATAAAAAAAAATGTAATAGCCTGTTTGTTAATAATCTGAAATATTCCATGTATTTTACTCGTCTGATTTTCAGATTCCCGGAATTTTTCTTAAAAAGCTTCGTATTGGATAATAGTCTACTTAGACAGTATTTAGAAGACCAAGCCTCAAACACATCTTAAAATATTATATTAAATATTTTGTAGGTATGATGATGGAAACAACCCCCTCTATCATGTGCAATTAGCTATGCCCTTATCAGTTGTTAAATGGATTGCAGGGATTTTATATTCTATATTAATGGGAATAGCTGCCATTATTTTTTCCATAATTTATAAAAATTCTAATGCTGTCCGTTCCGTTACCAGATTATGGGGTAAGGGGATGTGCAGGCTAAGCGGGGTTAGGGTAGAGGTCAGCGGGATTGAAAATATCTTAAAAGGCAGGCCGCAAATATTTGTTTCAAATCATCAGGGGATGTATGATATATTTGTCCTTGAAGGGTACCTCCCTGTAAATTTTTTATGGATAGCAAAAGAAAGCCTGTTTAAGATTCCAATAATCGGATGGACAATGAGAAGGGCAGGGTATATCGGGATAAACAGGACCAGTCCAAAGAAGTTTCTTAAGAGTTTAGGTAAGGCAGTTGATGAGATAAGAAACGGCAAATCAATTATCATATTTCCTGAAGGGACGAGGACAAGGGATGGAAATGTCGGCAGGTTTAAGAAGGGGAGTCTCTTTCTCATATTTAAAACAGGTGTGCCTGTTGTGCCAATCACTATCAGCGGCAGTTTTGACGTGTTGAAAAAGGGAGAATTCAGGATAAATTCTGGAAAGGTTCGTATTCATATAGACAAGCCCATAGAGGTTAAAGGGAGTTCCGACAGTGAGGCAAGTTCAGTAGAAGAAGGGCAATTATTAAATAGTTTCAGGGATATAATTGTTAATAATCTTCAGGGATTGAAAGCGGAATAAGGGATAAGGTGAAAGGATGTCTTCCGAGAATAAAGAATTAGAAGAAAGGATAAAAAGGCTTAATAGTATCGGTATTGCCCTCTCAAGCCAGACAGACCTCAGAATCCTCCTGGAGACAATTGTAAAAGAGGCTCGCGGGTTTACAAATTCAGATGCAGGGAGCCTCTACAGGAAGGAAGAAGACAAGCTGATTTTTGAGGTTGCACAGAATGATACCCTTGACAGGCGGCTTGGTGAAAAGAAGAAGGAGGCATTCAGCCCTTTCCCTATTCCACTCACGAAGAAGAGTATTTCCGGCTATGTAGCATTAACAGGCATTACATTAAACATATCTGATGTTTATCATCTGTCAGGAGAAGAGGAGTACAGCTTCAACCGCGATTTTGATGACAGGAACAATTACAAGACAACATCCATGCTTGTAATCCCAATGAAGGACCACGAAGGGGAGATAATAGGGGTTCTTCAATTGATAAATGCAATAGATGAGATGGGAAATATAGTCCCCTATTCACAAGACCTTCAGGATTTAATATCCTCATTGGCATCACAGGCTGCTGTAGCCATAAGGAATGCAAAGCTTATAGGGGATATAAAAAACCTGTTTGAATCATTGGTAAAATATTCTGCCACCGCCATAGATGCAAGAAGCCCCCATACTGCCGGTCACTCCCGGAGGGTGTCTGAACTTTCTGTAAAGGTTGCAAAGGCAATAAATGAGGAAAATAACGGGCCTCTGTCAGATATAAAATTCAGCCTGCTTGAAATTGAGGAGCTTAGAATAGCAGGATGGCTTCATGATATCGGAAAAATCGGTGTAAGGGAATGGGTATTGGAAAAGGCAAATAAATTAAATGATGATAGGATGGAGTTAATCAGAGCAAGGTTTATGTATATAAAAGAGAAGATAAAAAATGAATTGTTAAAGAGGGAAATTGAAGGAGGCTATGACCCGACAGATATTGAGGAGAAATTGAACTCTGCACTAAAAGAACTGGATGATGATATGGAATTCATTAATATCGTGAACAAACCGGGATTTCTCAAGGACAGTGATCTGGAGAGATTGAAAAAGATTACCGGCAAGAAGTATTCAAATTCAAATGGCGGAGAGGAATCTTACCTGACAGAGTTTGAATATACAAATCTTTCCGTGAGGAAAGGTAATCTTACAGAGGAAGAATATAAGAATATCCAGTCCCATGTTGTTCATACATATAATATTTTGCGAAACATACCTTTTACAAAAAATTTAAAAAATGTCCCCCTTATTGCCGCTTCCCATCACGAGATGCTGAATGGGACAGGGTATCCTAACGGATTAAAGGATAAGCAGATACCGATGCAGGCAAGGATTATAGGGATGGTAGATGTATTTGATGCGCTGACTGCAGCCGATAGGCCTTACAAGGCGTCTGTCCCTCTTGATAAAGCCCTCCAGATACTTAAGCTTGAGGCAAAGGATAACAGATTGGATGAAAGGGTTGTGAATATCTTTGTTGAGAAGAAGCTTTACGAAGGGGCAGTGTAATAATTTTCTCCTCCTTGTTTTACCTCCTCTGTTTAATTACCTGCATTAAATAATATTTAAAAAACACTTGACAGCTTTTTAAAGATAATTTATTATTGATAGTGAATATCAACATCAATATCAGGAAAGGAGGTTTTTAAATGGAAAGGATTGGAGTATTTTTTGCATTGATTGTGTTATTGCTTCTTATGTTTATCCCCGCAGTTTCTTTTGCAGAAGAGGCGGAAATTAAGGAGATGAAGAGGCGGATTGAGGTGCTGACAGAGGAGATGGAGAAGTTAAAACTCGGGGCAGTTGCAGAGCCAAAGTATGAGAGTTTTATGGGTTTAGGTCCTGCGGCATCCAAGGTATATGGAGTGGAAAAGGGATTATCAATTGGAGGTTATGGTGAAGTAGTCTATTATAACTATCAACACCTTTCAAAGAAGGATTTTGCCAATGTGGCCAGATTCATATTGTATGGAGGATATAAGTTTAATGACTGGATTATAATGAATACTGAGATTGAGTTTGAGCATGCAGGTATTGGAAATTCTGGCTCAAAAGAGCCTGAGGTCTATACTGAATTTTCATATCTTGATTTTCTCTTAAACAAGAGTTTTAACCTGAGAACAGGTCTTATATTGATGCCTATAGGTATTATTAACGAGTATCATGAGCCAACGGTTTACCACGGTGTTATAAGACCAGATATAGAAACAAACATAATTCCAGGCACATGGAGGGATATTGGTATAATGGCTTATGGAAATCTGGGGTCACTGAAATATGATGTTGCCCTTGTCAATGGACCCAGGGCAAACAGCTTTACAAACAGCACATGGATGCGCAGTGGCAGACAGCAGGGGGCAAAGGTAAATGCCGATGCTTTGGCATCATTGGTTCGTATAAACTATGAGCCACTGACAGACCTTCTAATTGGTGGGACATACTATTCAGGAAAGGCTGATGAAGGCAAGGGGGGAGACGAAGATAAATCCACTGATAGAGAGGGAAATATAAATCTATGGGAGGTTCATGCCCAGTATCAATTAAAGGGACTTTACTTAAGAGGACTCTACACCAGAGGTTCCCTGGATGCTAATGATGCTTTTAAATCAGATACATCTCTAAAGAAGGTAGGTAGGGAGGTTGAGGGGTGGTATGTAGAAACTGCATACGATATTATGTCCTTTATAAAATCAGGGTCAGAGATGTCTCTCTCCCCTTTTGTAAGGTATGAAGCTTATGACACGAACAAGGATGTCTTCAACGGACAAACCCGTGATAAGACCCTTGATAGGACGGTAGTAACTTATGGTATTGGTTTTAAGCCCCATCCTAATGTGGTTATTAAGGCGGATTATCAGTCAAGGGATACATCATCAAGTCTTTCAGAGGGTAAAGGGACTAATCTGGATGAAAATAAGATTGACCAGTTCAATCTCGGGATAGGGTTTATATTCTAAAAGGCAAAAATCAGTGTTAGTGTCAGTGAACAGTGTCAGTTTAAGGTATTTTTTACTGACACTGACACTAATCACTGACACTATTTTCAGATGAGACTCTTAATTTCCATACTTGCTTTATCCATATTCATCCTGTGGGGTAGCTCATCAGAAGCTAAGGTCTATCTTACAAAGGATGATGCATTGAAGAAGGCATTTCCTGATGCGGTGATTGAGAGAAAGACCCTGTTTTTATCTGATGATGATGTTAAAAGAGTAGAGTCTATTTCCGGAGTTAAAGTTGAATCAAAAATCCTTACATATTATATAGCGATGGAAAATGGCGGTGTCATTGGTTACGCATTCTTTGGGAGTCATATAGTAAGGACAAAGCCTGAAATCTATACGACTGTTATAAATCCTGACGGCAGTATCAAGTATGTTGAAATCCTCGCATTCTATGAGCCTGAGGAGTATCTCCCTACCAAAAGGTGGTTTGATCAGTTTGGCGGCAAGGTGCTTGATGACAACCTCTGGACAAAGAGGGGGATAAGTGCGGTAACAGGTGCGACACTGAGTGCTAATAGTATAACTCAAGAGGTCAGAAAGACACTATCAGTTTTTAAAATAATGATACTTAAAAAAGGAGACTAATTTCCCTTTAATAAAGGGGGTCAGGGGGGTTGTAATTATGCTTTTAAAAATATCCCAGATACTTCACAGGATAATAGGGCTCTTAATCGTTCCTCTTATCCTTATCTCTACTATAACAGGATTCTTCCTTTTACACAGAGATGGACTCTCTCTTTATGAAAGAAAAGTTCAGAATTCCATATTCCTCTGGTTGTATGGAGAACCAAAGGTTATTGAAATTGATGGTGAAAAGATAACAGAGGAGTATCCTCCTTCATGGGGAAAGGCGTTGTCAACCTTTCACGACGGGAGATTTAGAGGTGTGTCCTTTGTATTGATTGCAGATATTCTTGTCATCTCATTAATAATCCTATCCCTTACAGGTCCCTATCTCTACCTTAAAAGACTCCAATTTAAAAAGAGGGGTATCCCTGTTTCTGAAAGGCTGGAGGACCTTGACTATTTACAGATTTTAGACAGGTTTAACAGATTAAAGAATAAGTCAATAGAAATAAAAGATAGAATTGATGAGCTACATAAAATAGTTGAGCACATCTTTAGTCATACAAAGGATAAGGAGATAGACATGAAGGCTGAAGAGCTTTTATTCATAGAAGAACATATAAGAGAGCTGGATAACAAAACCCATGAAATCATGGAGAAGATGAAGAGTGGTCATTGACATCCTCAGGGGTTTTTGATAATATTTCAGCCATGGATACACAGACAGCAGAACTTTCCACCAAATCCGCGACAGATAGATATACCTATAAAGATTATCTCCTGATAGATGACGATAAACGATATGAGATTCTTAGAGGAGGGCTTATCATGGTTCCTGCACCCTTTACCAACCATCAAAGGGCATCAAGAAATCTGGAGTTTATCTTATGTAATTTTGTAAAACAAAAAAAACTTGGCGAGGTTTTTGATGCCCCCACAGATGTTGTCCTATCGGAAGATATAGTTGTCCAGCCTGATATACTCTTTATAAACAAAGAAAGACTTGACATTATTAAAGAGGCTGCAATTATGGGGAGCCCTGATTTAATTGTAGAGATAATATCCCCTTCATCTGCCTCTTATGACACAGTGGAGAAAAGGGATATATATGAAGAGTATGGGGTGAAGGAATACTGGCTGGTTTTCCCGCAGGAGAAGGCTATAGAAATTTTAACCCTTGAAGATGGCGTTTACAGGGAACTCTGTAAGGGTAGAAAGACAGGGGTTGTAAGGTCAAAGATTATCGTTGGGTTAGAGGTAGATTTAAAAGAGGTCTTTGAATCCTGATAAAACTTGTGCTGAACTTGATTCAGTATATGAATACATTGAAGTATAAAAACAGGGCAGCTATTCTGAGTTTTGTTTTTTTCTCTTTAATCTCTCTTGCCCTGCTGCCTTTCTATCATATCCACACTGATATTGAACATATCAGTTTTTTAGAATCCCATAAACATAAGGCACACCAGCATATATGTCTTATCGAGCAGTTTATATCCGGACTGACCGGGGGCTATATTGATAAAGATTGTGAAGATTCCCATGAAGAAGAAGATGCTCAAACAAATAAGAGTCAATACTTAATAAAACATGGGGAAGAATTAAAAAAAGATTTATCCCTTTCTCATGAGTTTGTATTTAAAATTCAAAATCTGAAATCCGAAGGACAAAATTCAAGTTATTTCCTGCAAATAAATTTTATCCATTCAGATTATAATTTCTCGCCTTTCTGTAATAATTTCAGCAATCGTTCTCCGCCCCAAATCCTTATCTAAATTTAAAAATTCGCCACAGAGAACACAGAGAAAAAACCAATCTTTTTTGACAGAGATTTACACAGATTATTTATGACAATGATTAATAATCATCGTCAAGGGTGTATGATTTTTTCTGTGCTAATCATAATTTATCTGTGTCTTTCAGTGTCTTTATTTTTAATTATCTTTCTCTGAGACCTCAGTGTCCTCTGTGGCTAATCAGGTTTTTGTTCTTTAAATCTTCTTATAAGGAGGGGCTGATAAATGATAAACAAGTGGTTGATACTCTTGTTTTTCTTTCTTCTGTTTTTTACGGAGGCTTATGGCATGGAGTTGTCCATTGACGAGGCAGTGGATTATGCCATGAAGAATAATCTTGACCTGAAAGCAAAAAGGGAGGAGATGAATATCGCAAGAGGAAATTTGACTACTGCTATTACCTACCCTTTTAATCCTGAAATTTCCCTTGAAGGCAGGAATCTTAATTCAACTGGCGATGATGTAAAGACCCGTTACAGATTCGGAGAAAAAAATGAGTATACCATCTACCTCTCCCAGACCTTTGAAACAGGGGGACAGAGAAGTTTGAGGAAAGATATTGCCTTAAAAAATGAGGATGTAGTTCAGTTTGAGATAGCAGATATGGATAGGCTCTTAACAGGTGAGGTAAAGAGAGAGTTTTATAATCTCATCTTTCTTGAGGACAAATTAAAATTGACTGACTTATCAATAGGTCTAAATCAGAAGCTGCTTGATGTGGCAGAAAAGAGATTCAGGAGCGGTGATGCACCGAAGATGGATGTCAACCTGACAATGGTAGAACTCAAGAAAGTAGAAAATGAAAAGACAAAAGTGACGGGGTTGCTCTCCATATCAAAGGCAAGATTGGGCAATTTACTGGGGCTTCCACCTGACACAGAGATTATCTTGAAAAGGGATGAAGATATAACTCCCCCCCTAAAAGATATGGACTTAAAAGGATTAAAAGAAATGGCAATAAAGAATAGGCCTGACATTATTAATTTTGAGATAAAAGAAAAGGCAATCTCAGAAGAGATTTTGCTGACAAGGGCTGATGTTTCGCCTGATGTCAGGGTATCCCTCCTCTACAACAGGGACTATGATAAAGAGGTCTATGGTGCAGGGGTATCCATACCAATACCGATTGTCAATAGAAACAGAGGGCAGATAGAGACCCTCATGGCGCAGAAGTTAAGACTGAATACCAAGAGGGAATCCTTAAAGCTTCTGATAGAGAAGGAGATAGAATCAGCATGGATGAGAGTTGATACTGCAAAAAAGAGTCTTAAGCTGTTTAAAGAGGATATACTCCCACAATTAAAGGAGAATGCCGACGGGCTAAAGAGGGCATATGACGTCGGGAGGGTTGGCATCTTTGCCATTATCATTGAGCATCAGAAACTTATCTCAAATACCAGTGCCTATTATGACTCGCTTTTTGAATATAACACAGCACTGGTGGATTTAGAGGCAGCAATTGCAGGAGGTATGAAATGAGAAGAATTTTCATTTTAATAGCTTTATCCATGATGATTACATCAGGATTTGCGATATGGGTATATTTGAATTTTAAATCACCTAAGCAGGCAATTTCAGAATCAAAGGCTGAATATAGTCATAAGGAAGATGGCATTATAAAACTCAATGAGAATGCGATAAAGTCTGCCGGTATTGTTATAGAGGATGTAAAGAAAATGGTGATTGGCGATTATATAACTGCTACAGGAGAGGTTAGAGCAAATGCCGAGAAGGAGGCATATATCACACCGAGGATACCGGGGAAAGTGCTTGAGGTAAAGGCAAGGCTTGGAGAGGATGTAGATAAGGGAGAAATACTGGCAAGGATTGACAGTGTGGAGACAGAGGAGATAAGGGCTGGTTTTATAGGGGCTGCTGCCAATTTAAAGGCTGCTGAGGCAAATTTAGAAAAGGAAAGGATTCTTTATAATAACAAGGCAAAGGTCCTGGAAGCGGTAAAGAAGGGGATTCGGTCAGAGGAGGCGATAACTATCCTTAAAGATGCTGAACTGGGAAAGGCAAAGGCAGATATTTTAAAGCCTTTGGCGAGATTGGAACTGGGCGAAGCAAATCTAAAAAGGGAGAAGGAGCTTCTTCATGACAATATCTCTTCCATGAAGGAGGTTATTGCCGCAGAAAAGGAGTATACCAGTGCCATGATAGAATTTCAGACGGCAGTAGAGGAGATGTTTCTTAATGTAAAAAATGAGCTTGCGAAGGCTGAGGCAGAATATATGTCTGCAAAGGCAAGAATGGAAGAACGGAGGGAACACTTCTATCACTATGGCTTTTCAGATACAGAGATAGATGAGATGGTTGATGAGTCGAGAAAATATGGACATGCCACAATACCAATAATTGCACCCTTTAAAGGAAGAATTGTAGAGAGAATGGTTACAGTGGGTCAGGTGGTAGATATATCCACCAAACTCTTTAAGTTGATAGACCTCTCTACTGTATGGGTGTGGGCAAATATATATGAAAAGGATTTAGGCATGGTGAAGAAGGGGCAGAAGATTTTTATTACAGTTACTTCCTATGCTGATAGAGTCTTCACAGGTAAGATTACTTATATCTCAGATACCATAGACCCAGCTACAAGGATTGTTAAGGTAAGGGCAGAACTTGAAAATCCCCCCACACCCCCCTTTACCCCCACCCTTCCCTCCCCCGCAAGTGGGGAGGGAA
>JACQBS010000090.1 GCA_016194325.1 Nitrospinota bacterium
TCTAATTTTGATGAATCCTATCCTCAATCCAATCCATACCGCACTGTGAGCATACAGTTGCAGGCACATCCCTTACAACCACAACACCAAATCCTAAATCCACTGTAAAGGTAGTTTTTCCTGCTTTTTTAATGCCTCCACAAAGTGGGCACTTGTCTGGCAATGCTTTACTTCCCATATTTCCCTTCCATCATCCTTTCAAGTGCATGTCGTTGCCATTCTATATGTGCGTTTTCAATAGCTATTTTTAGTTGTTCTCTATTCACTTGATATAAATATATTCCCTTTCATAATCCACTATTTTTGAAATCCTTGCTTTTTTGGCAAAGAGTTTGATTGATAAAAAAAGTAACAAATTATTATACAGTTTCCGTTTTTCTGTCAGAACCGTGCCTGAAAATCAAGGCAAAGACAATAAAATTTGTAGTGCCTCACTGAAGGATGAAAAAATATAGCTGCGTTAAAACTACAACCTACCCCCCCCCTTTCCCTGATAAAAGCATTCAGGGACAAGTATTAAGGGAGATTATGCAGGTATAAAAGCCTGCGGCTGTCCAAAAATGGACACATTGAAATTCCTGTTCATTTTAATATGCTACTTTCTCTAAAGTAATCTTCTTCCTGCATGATTTAATATATTCAAAATAACTCATTCCAGAGTTCTCTGCTTCTCTTGCAATAATTTTTCTTGCAATATGAATCTGCTGGAGAGCCGGGTCATCTGGAAACTCTTTCTCAACCTTTTCCCTTATCTCCTGCATTTCCTTTTCAGGAATTTTGTAACTCATATCCTCACCTCCTATAAAAGTTCTGCCGGTGTTATAATTTCAATATGTCTGAATCCATGAATTGTATTAACCATTCTGACTATGTCTTTAGTCTTCATCCTTACAATATGCTTGAAGTTCCAGCTTAAAAGATAATCCATCTGGTTTATAGCAGCTATTGCAATATGGTAAGCGTCCTCCTGATAATCATCAGGTATCATACCATGTCGGATATATTCATTTGCCAATGGTTCTACATCGTCAGTTAAATTCAGTATAGAAATTTTTGATGAGATTTTTTTCATTTTATCCTGTAATTCCAAATCAGAAGTTTTTTCAATTTCCATGATTACAATATCTGAAATATATGGTTCAAAATCATCTATTTCCCTAAAAAATATTGATGTTAAAGATTTTCTCTCTGGATTTCTTTCGTCAAACAATGCTGAAATTACAGATGTATCTAAGTATACTTTGAACCTTCTTTTCATTTTGTTTTTCTTCCATTATCAGATGTTAGTTTAATCATAAATCTTTTTTATAAGCCTAACAAGCCATTATACAGTTTCTGTTTTTCTATCAGAACCGTGCCTGAAAATCAAGGCAAGACAATAATGATGATGTAATTCCCCTCACATTAATTCCTGAATCGAGTTCAGGACAAGCTCTCTCTCCCCATAGAGCAGAGGAAACAGGAAAAAACAACCTTTTATACAAGCTCTGACATTACCCCAACTTCAGATAGAGTTGTAATTTCTACTGTAAGATGCTTCTGGCGGGCATCATTTACTATTTTTTCTAACTTTGATGCAATCCTATCCTCAATCCAATCCATACCGCACTGTGAGCATACAGTTGCAGGCACATCCCTTACAACCACAACACCAAATCCTAAATCCACTGTAAAAGTAGTTTTTCCTGCCTTTTTAGTGCCTCCACAAAGTGGACACTTATCTGGCAATGCTTTACTTCCCATATTCCCTCCTTGTCTTGTAATCCGATTCAAAATGTTCTAAATCAGGTATGTATGCCGTAATAACAAAACAATAACTGTTTACAGAGTCAAATGCTGCTACTACATGAAGTGGCTCCTCTTTAATCCATCCTAAAAATAAGGCACTGGGATAGGGTTTATCATCAGGGTAATCTTCAATAATTTCTCCTGATAACAAGACCTCTTTAACAATGTCCCTTGAAATTTCTCTTTCCATCATCCTTTCAAGTGCATGTCGTTGCCACTCAATATTTCCATTTTCAACAGCTATTTTTAGTTGTTCTCTATTCACTTGGTGTAAATAAATCCCCTCTATAACGATAGAGAGGAGGCCGTTTTTATATTTTCCATATTATACGCCATCAAATATGGGGGGTCTATATACGCTCAGCCCGACCTTCTTTTACTTCCTTGGTCCATGAAATCTTAGATACAGTGGTCATTGCCCGAACTTTTTTGTGAGACTTTAAAAATAGTATTTTTGTTTTTTATAACCAGCCATAAATATAGTATATTTTGGATATTTGTCAAGCCGATTGCAAGCCGAATGGAGTTCACCCCAGTGCCTTTAGCAGAGAATTTTTTATTGCCTCAAGATTGTCTTTGTCTAAAACCTTCCCACCGTTTATATCTGTCACATAAAAAACATCTATGACTGTTTTACCTTCTGTAGAGATTTTTGCTATATATATATCAAGCCTGAGTTCAAAGAGAGTCCTTGTTATATCATATAAGACTCCCAGTCTGTCCATTGTCATTACCTCTATGATTGTGTGCGAATCAGAGAGTGTGTTATCTATCTCCACCTTTGTAGGGACCCTGAAACCTCTCCTCTCCTGAGGTATATTAAGCCTCTGCCTGACTGACAGAAGCTCCTCAACTGTCCTTTCCCCTTCCAATACATTAAGCAAGTCCTGTTCAAATCTCTGAAGCATCCCTTCATCCAAAACCAGTCTCCCATCTACAGTTGAAACCTGAAGCGTATCTATTGCAATACCATCAAGCCTTGTATATATCTGGGCGCCGAGTATGTTTATATTCTTTGATGTAAGTGTCCCTGCGATTTTTGAAAAGACCCCAGCCTTGCCCACAGTGCATACCATCAGCTCTGTATAGCCCACCTCTGTATTTTGGAAATATTTTATAACGAGTTTTTTTCTGTCTAACTCACCGGCAAGTCTGATATGCCTCAAAATCCTTTCAGGGGATGTAGATAGAATATATTTTTCCGGCATAGACGAGAAATATTTATCAGCCGCATTTCTGTCTGATTCATTATCAATCAGTGCAAGGATTTCTTTTTGCTTTTTATCTATCAACGACCTGTCTGAAACCCTCTCCTCTTCACTCTTGCTGAAATATTCGTATGCCTTCAAATAAAGCTCCCACAATAGGGCTGCCTTCCAGTTTGTCCATATATCTGTCCCCACGCCGCTTAAATCAGCATAAGTGAGGAGGTAGAGCATCTTCAGATTCTCAATACTCCCTATCCTTTTACAAAATTCAGCAATTGTCTTTTCATCATGCATATCCCTTCTCAGGGCAATCTGATTCATAAGTAGATGTTCTCTTATAAGGAATGCTACTGTCCCGCTAATATCCTCCATCCCCCATCTCTTCAAAACAGAAATTGAAATCTCTGTCCCCCTCTCACTATGTCCGGGGGAACCTCCCTTTCCAATATCATGCAGGAGGGTTGCAATTCTTAAGGCAGTGCTGTCATCAATACCTTTATAAATTTTCTTTAGCTCTATCTCATCTCCATTTGAAATAGAAAGCCCTTCTAAATGTTCTAAACTCCTCAGCGTATGCTCATCTACTGTAAATTTATGATAGAGGTCGCAGTTTGAAAAAAAAGTAATATTCTCAAATTCTTTAACAAATCTTTTTAAGATGCCGCAATCATGCATCATCCTTAAAGTCCTTGATAACCCTTTCCCTTTTAATATTTTTCTGAATATCTCATTTGACTCCGGCTGATTAATAAAATTATTGTCAATTAGCGAAAGAGAAGAATTTATAAGTTTTTTAATGCTGCTGCTCAAGACGAGATTAAACTCCTGACTGCGGAGAAATACCTTTATTAACAGAGCAGGATTCTTTTTAAATATTTCAAGGTTAAAATCTTTTACATGGATTTCATTCCCGATTGAAACAAATCCATCCCCTATCTCTTTAGTCTTCAGATAGGCAATTCTCTTGAATATTCCCGGCTTATACTTCAAACACCTGTCTATGAGAGAATTTGAAAAATGATATATATATGAGGCGTTAATATAATAATCCTTCATTAATCTTGCCACACCTCTTAATCCGTCATCTGTATAAACTAAATTTTTTGCCACTGTCTCCTGTATCTCGTGTGAGAGGATATCATCCTTTTTTTCGGACAGGAAATGCATGTCATTTCTTACCCTGAATAAAAAATTAAGTGCCTCTAATGCATGGCTTCTCTCCTGATTATCAATTATGCCGCGCCTCTCAAGTCCATCCAGTGTATTTATCCCGAACTTTGACATAGATACCCACATGGCAGTATGCATATCCCTCAAACCGCCCGGGCCATCTTTTACATTTGGCTCTGAGATGCAGACAGTATTTCCATATAAAGAATACCTTCTCTGTGTTTCATCTAATTGCAATTTAATAAAATCATCCACACCCCTCTTCATAATATCCCTCTTGAGAGATGTAAAGAAACTATCAAAAATCTCCCTATCTCCTACGAGATACCTTGACTCCATCATGGCTGTCCTTGCAGTAATATCATTCCTGGCAATTGCAAGACAGTCACTTATAGCCCTGACACTATGCCCCACCTTGAAGCCTATGTCCCATAGTATTGATATAATGTTATGAATTGCAAAATCTGTATGCTGGTTGACCTTCTTGTCATACAAAAAGAGTATATCTATATCTGAGAATGGGTTTAGCTCGCCCCTTCCATATCCTCCAATTGCCACCAGTGTAAACGATTGTCTGCCATTTGAATCACTGATTACTGCCTGATACATCTTTATTATCAGGGCATCTATTAAATCAGTATATTCTTTTACAATCTCAAATCCGCTTCCACCATTTTTATGCCTCTCTCTAATCCCCCTTTTCCCCTCTTCTATTATGTTTTTTATCTCCTTTAACTGCTGCATACGGTCTGATGATGGAGAGAGCCCTTCTGAGGAGCCTCTTACCTGCCCCCTTTTCCCCTGAATTAAAAGTTTGTTTAATCTCTGATGCATATTTTTATATAGTAATTTTATAAAGCAGTTTTAGCAAAAAACTTATAAAACCACAGATGGACACAGATTAACACAGATTTTTAGAAAAAAAGCTGAAGGCTGAAAGCTCAAAGCTGAAAGCCCCTTTGAGCCTTGAGCTTTTACCATCCGTATCATCCGTGTTCCATATGATTTTTATAATTTCAAAAAGGGAGAACAGGCTGGCTGGAAAATCTCTTTTGCAATGAATAGAAATTATCTTTTTACAGGATACTTCTGTGAATCCCATCCTACCATTCCATCGGCTATGTTAAAAACTTTTTTAAATCCGCTCTGCATAAGGAGGTCGCTTGCCTTTCTGCTTCGGACACCGCTGTGGCATACTACAATCACCTTTTTATCTTTGAACTTTTCAATCTCTTTCATCCTATCCTTTAATTCCTGAACAGGGATAAGCACTGCACCGTCTATATGCCCCAATTCCCCTGTATATTCTTCCATAGTCCTGACATCCAGTATTAACCCATAATCTTTTGAATCTATCATTTTTTTAGCCTCTTGTGCCGGGATATTTACAGGCTGGGCATATGCTATGGCATAGGTGCAGACAATAAAAAGTAATACAATATACTTAATCCTTAATAAGCTTTTCCTTAACATAAAAACCTCCTTTAATAAGTGTCAAAGTATCACAGTATCAAAGAGTCAAAGTGTTTAGAAATTCCAACTCTGATACTATGACTCACTGACACTTTGATACTATTTTAATCCTGACCTGGCATCAGGACAATTTTTTCTTTAGGTCCCGAATCCAAACATGCCTCAATCTCTCTCTTTAAATCAGGCTGGACATCTACAGGTTTCACCACCTTATTTACAATATCATAAGTATTAACGACATTCAATTTTTTAAAAAGAAAATCAAACTTATCTTCTATTTCCTTCCCTATTGCATCTTTTACAGATGACGGCAGTGTCCAGAATTTCTCCTTGAAGGGGCCAAACGCCTTCTTCCTCGTCTTATATATAAACTGCTCGTCAGTCTCATTAGGCTTTTTATCCCCGGCAGATGTCTCTTTTAAATATCTATAAACCTCTTCCCTCAAGTCTGAAGGTAAATTTCTGCTTTCATATATCATATTCTGAAACCCTGTAGCAAGATGAACCTCTCCTGTCCCTGTCTTCGGAAATCTGTCAAATGCCTCATCAGGAAGTGTAGATGCCCCGTGCTGAACTGCCCCGCATAGCCCGTATTCTTCCCGTGCAATCTTTGATAATTTTTCAAGTGTATCAAAGTCAAGCTTTACCTTTGCAACAGTCCCATCCGGAAGGGGCACGCCGCCGTGGGTTGTCCCTGTCTGAATACTTATCTTACTTATACCTTTGAGATTGCCTTTCTTCTTAAGTGTATTCAGATAATTGTCCATAAAGGCTTTTAATTCCTCTGCTGTGCTGTTCTTGCCTCCCACCTCACCTATCTCCCCACCCACAGAAACAGTTACACCCTTTGGCTGAAGCTCCCTTATATATGCAGTTATATCAGCAGCGATTTCATAATTTAGCCTCTGCTGTTCCTTTAAATCAGACTTACTTAAATCAACCATAGTTGATGAGTCTATATCTATATTGTAAAAACCTGCTGAGATGGAATCCTTAATGAGTTTCTTTAATCCTGACAGCTCTTTATCCTTATCAGCAGAATATTTTTTTGCATTCACCTGATAGTGGTCACCCTGAATAAATATCGGACCTTTGTAACCCTCTTTTAATGCGGCAGCTAACATGACTGTTGCATATTCTGCAGGGGGCTGCTCTGTATATCCAATCTCTGACCTTGCAATCTCAAAGATAAAAGTTCCGTTATTATTTTTCTTTGCAGCCCTGAACATTCCCCTTGCCACATCATAGGAAAGCCCCCTGATATTTACTGCAGGGACTGTAAACCCTTTATATTCACCCCTCCCCATTGCATCATAGAGTTCCTGAATAGAGGCGGGTCTGACACCGAGGTTCAGTGCGGCAGATTTTATGAGCCATCTACAATTCCCCTTCACCTCTTTATTTTCATTAAATACAGAATTAAAGATGAGCCTATCAATGAGCTGGTTTTTGAATTTTGACGCATCTGTTACATTGACTCTGCTGTCTTTTATATCTACAATCCCCTTTAATGAGTCTTTAAAATCTGCAATCGTCTTGTATCTCATATTCACCCCCTATTGAAATAATCATGGTTAATATAATCCCTAAAGTCAATTTATTCAAGTAAAAATTACCTCCTAAAATAGCCCTGCAGAATTTAAATATAAACAGTATATCTTCTCTTGACTTCAGAAATGGATAAAATTATATTGCCATTATGAGAAATATCACTCGGTTAATTTTCGCAGGCTCTATTGCATTACTCATTTTCATTTCCATTGGTGCCATTTTTACATCGAACATAGGTTTTCTACAAATTATCTTATTGGGCATAGCTTTTTTTATAGCATTAATAGCCTATTTAATGCTCAATCCCCCGATGATAAAAGAATATAGATTTAAACATGAGGCAACTACCCCACCCTCTGATTTCATAGTTGAGAATGATTTTCTTCTGGTCGTTTCAAATATGGATACTGAAAAAAGTAAGACCTTCTCAAAGAATAACTGGGGATTTTTCTGGGTTAATATTTTAGAAAAAGAGGTGGGCTGTTTTTCAATAATGGATATTTCTAAATTCAATAAAAATATATTAAAAGATAAAAAAGTAATAATATTTCCAAAAGGGACTACTAAATTTCTAAATGATGAAACGAGCCCTGAACTTGTTTCAGGGTTAAAAGAATTCTGTGAAATGGGCGGAATTATTTCAATAGAAATGCCCGATACATCTCTATCAGAACTGACTGGAATAATATTGTCAGCTAAAAGTGAGCCTGCCCGCAATATTGACTGGATTGAGCCAACTTTAAGTAAAGGGCTTGCGAACTATATATTCTCAATGCCGCTTAATACAAATATCTACTCTGTTGAATCTAAAATATCGGATGTAAAGACAATTATAAAAATGGATGGGAAGGATGCCATTCTTCAGAGAGATATAAAAAAAGGGAAGATTGTTATGTTCTGTTTTGATATTTCTCTTCAACTTCTTTCACTGAAACAGGGGATACCCACTTCAGATGACTACAAGGTAAAAATAGGGCTAAATTCTAAAATCAGAGGTGTGCAGACATCTGACCTATCAATAAATAGCAAAATGAAGAGAAATCTTATTCCTTTTGCAGATATTTTTGAAAGATTTATAATGGATATTATCCTACAGGGGCATAATATCCCTGTCTGGTGGTATTATCCTGATGCTTTTAAAGGTGCATCAATTATTAGTTTTGATGAAGATTTTTATGGAGACAGGCTCGCTGACATAGATGCCGTAAGAAATAATATAAAATTTTCACAGTTTATTACGCCTGAAAGCAATATATCTGATAGAACGATAGAGAAATTAGTTAATAATGGAGATGAAATTGGAATTCACTGGAATAGATTTTATTTTCATATTAATAAATTTGGATTACATTATTGCAGAAATAAAACACTTGAAAGTCAGATTAATTTCATAAAAACAATATCTAAAGACATAAAGCCGAGACTCTCCTGCAGAATTCATTATCTCAGGTGGGGAAATGATTATACCGCTGCCTTTGAGGCAATGAATAATGCAAATATATATCTGGATTCTTCTTATGGCCCCGGCAGGGATGAGTGGGGATATGTCTTTGGGACAGGGTTCCCATTTAGACCATTGGATAAAGACGGGGTGCCATTTGACCTTTATGAATTCCCATTCCACTGTCATGAGCCTTATGGAAATATGGATGATATTCTATTCGATAAATTAACGAATGAGAGTGTTAATGCCTTTAATACAACTATTGTCTATCTATTTCATCCATACCATTGTAAAAAAGACGGAGTTTCTTATGAAAGAATGTTAAAGGCAATGGATGAGATGAACGGAAAAAGGTGGGTTACAAATTTCAGAGAATATATGTCGTTTTATGAGGCAAGAAAAAAAAGCTCCATAAAGACTACAAGGCTTGATAATAAAATTTACATAGAGGCAGATGTTAAACAGGACGGAATAGGCATATCATTAAGGCATTTTCAAAAGATAAAGGATATTCAGCCTTCAGCCCTCAGCCTTCAGCCTTCAGTTAAAACAGGTTTATTAATTCTTCAAAAAGGTAAACACAGGATAGAGATAATTATTTAAAAATAAAGAATCCTTATGAAACCCTTAACCATATTAATTATTGAAGATGATGAGAGCATGAGAGATACCATAGAGGCGATATTGAAAAAGGAATACAGGATTATACAAACAGAGAGCGGAAAGGAGGCATTAAAGAAATTGGAGGAGAATGAAATTCAGATTGCCCTCATAGACATCAACCTCCCCGACATTAGAGGGACCAAAATCTTAAAGATAATAAAAAGGGAAAGACCTGATATGGAATGTATCATGATGAGTGTGATTAATGATGCTGAAACCGCAGCAGAATGTTTTAAAAATGGTGCATTAGATTATTTTACCAAAGAATTTGATTATGACATCTTCAGATAGAGGATAAAAAATGCAGAAAGTCTTTATTACAAAAAGAGGCAGATAAGACATTTGAATGGAAAGATTAAGATGTTAGATGATGAGATTAAAAAACTAAAATCCCCATCACCTGAATCTTTGCTCCTTTATGAAAAGGGGTTTCCTTCTTCCACCTCTCCCGCATGGGGAGATGGACTTTCTCTTTCTCCCTCTCCCCACAGGGGAGAGGGACAGGGTGAGGGGGATGATTATCTCCTCACAGAAAGAGAAACAGAGATACTTAAGCTAAAAACAGGAGGTCTAAAAAATAAAGAAATAGCAAATAAACTCTCTATAAGTCCTATAACCGTTAAAAACCATATCCATAACATATTGCATAAATTTAATACCAAATCTATACTCCACGCTGTCGCCCTTGCCTATGAAAAGGGTATTTTAAAAATATCAAAAAGAGATTAATCCTCGTTATCTCTCCAAATCTTCATACTTTTTTCCCCCTTCCTCTCCCTTTTGGGGAGAGAGCCTGTCCTGAACTTGATTCAGGAATTGAGGTGAGGGGGTATACTTTAATAAATAGTGTCAAAAAAACATATAGTCCAAAAGGACTATATGAAAAATGAGCCTTTTGGACTATTGACTTTCGTTAAGAAAGCTTGCATATTTAACCTCATAATTTGAAAACCTATCAATAAGGAGGGCTGACCTATGACAAAAAAGATATTTATTTTGATTACGATTATAATCTGCCTTTTTCTTTTCCAATCCATCCCATTTGCCTCAATCTCACCAATCTTTGGACCAAAAAAATATATCAGGGAGCAAACCTGAAAAGACAAAAGAGACCATTACCGTATGCACCCAATCGGCAGCTTACAAACTCATAGTAGATAACGGTTATTACACCTACACGGAAATAGAAGAAGATGAGAAGGATGACGCAAAGGGAAAAGATGATGATAAAGGCAATAAAAAACATAACCATAAGAATAAACATAAGCATACACATAAACATAAACACAAACATACAAAAACAAAGACAATGGTCAGCGCTGGAGAGGTAAAGATAAACGGAAAAGAGATAATAGATGAACATGATTTTAAGAAAAAATTAGCAAGAGTAGAAAGGATTATCACACTGCCGCATGGAGAAAACCTTATGGTAGTAGAAGTCAAAGGCAAACCAGGTGCTTTTATAACAGTATCAATAGAATGTGTATCAGGATGTCTTGAACCTAAGGTAACCTTTCCAGTAACAGGTGCTGTCATAAACAAATCAAAGACCATTGTTCAGGGTAATCTCTCAAACCTATATAGAGAGGCAGGAGTAATAATACAATCATCAGGAGTAAATGGACAGGTATCAGGATTGACACAGACACAGGGGACAGGCTTTGCAGGAATAATACCCTTACAGCAAGGTCAGAATACAATAACAGCAACAGCCACATATGCCTGTGGATACAAAGCAACAGATACTATCACAGTCCAAACCAATACACTTCAGGAGACGATAAAATTAACAGCCTCACCATCGAGCGGCATTCTGGACACAACAGGAATCCTTACCGTAACCTTTGAAGCAGAAACATCTATACCCAATCCAGTATCAAACTACTCATGGGACTTAAATGGAGATGGGACTGCGGAATTTACCGGCATGGACTCTAAAGTGCAGGGTGAGTATGAATCTCCAGGACTTTACTTTCCAAAACTTACAATTACAGACAATCAGGGCAATACCTATACAGAGACTACCATTGTCAATGTCCTCTCCAGAGATGAGATGGATGCCTTGCTTAAAGGAAAGTGGGATGGGATGAAGGGGGGATTGAGTCAAGGGAGTGTTGGAAAGGCATTGGTGTATATTGCCAGTGGTTCACAGAATATATATCGCTACAACTTTGAACTTATGTCCTCCATACTTCCAACCATAACTCAGGATATGGGGAACATAACTCTGGTCAATATTGAAGATGATGTAGCAGAGTATGAAATGATAGCAACCCAAGATGGGAAAACTCTATCTTTTTATGTTGAGTTCGTAAAGGATGTAGATGGGATATGGAGAATAAGGTTTTATTAAAGGGGTAATTAATGAGAAAGTATTTAGCTGTTGTCATAATAATAAATTGTTTATCACTTATACCAACCCCCTCCCACGCCCTCTGGTGGATGGTCTATCATAAGCCTGCATTCAAAGGCAAAGTCATAGATGCAGAGACCAAAAAGCCGATAGAGGGAGCGGTGGTAGTGGC